>NZ_NCWQ01000037.1:0-43525 GCF_002156885.1 Flavobacterium sp. AJR
GAAGAAACTCAAAAGAATTATAAAATTCAAACTCAAAAGTTTAAATTTGTTGTATGCAGACTCCTCTCGAACTTCAAATCCAAACTTTACCAGATAATCCTGGCGTATATCAATATTATGATAAAGATGGAAAAATATTATATGTAGGCAAAGCCAAAAATTTAAAGAAAAGAGTTTCTTCTTATTTCAATAAAATTCATGATACTGCCAAAACCAATGTTTTGGTAAAGAAAATTGTAACTATAAAACACATTGTTGTTCCTACCGAAACCGATGCGCTTTTGTTAGAAAACAACCTTATAAAAACCCTACAACCGCGCTACAATGTATTGTTGCGTGATGATAAAAGTTATCCTTGGATTTGCATAAAAAGAGAACCTTTTTCGCGTATTTTTTCTACACGCAGAATGGTCAAAGATGGTTCAGAATATTTTGGCCCATATACCAGTTTTAAAACCGTACATACAATCCTCGATCTTATAAAAGAGCTATATCCGCTTAGAACCTGTAATTTCGATTTAAGCAAATCAAACATTCATAGTGGTAAGTTTAAAGTATGTTTAGAGTATCATATTGGTAATTGCAAAGGACCATGCGAAGGACTACAAACACTAGAAGATTACCAAAAACAAATCGATGCTATTCGCGAAATCCTAAAAGGAAATTTTAAAGAAAGCATGAAAGATTTTAAGCGCCATATGATCCAATTGGCGCAAGATTTACGATTTGAAGAAGCACAAAAAATAAAAGAAAAAATAGAAGTTCTGGAAAATTATCAATCCAGATCGACTATTATAAATCCTAAGATTACCAACATCGATGTGTTCTCGATAGTTTCGGATGAAAGCGCGGCGTATGTCAATTTTCTTCAAATTTCGCATGGCTCGATTATACGTTCCCATACTTTAGAAATCAAGAAAAAACTAGACGAAACCGATGCCGAATTACTAGAACTTGCTATAATTGAGCTGCGTGAGCGTTTCCAATTATTATCCAAAGAAATCATTGTTCCTTTTGAAGTCGATTTGGGAGAAAACATTAAAGTTACCGTTCCACAACTGGGCGATAAAAAACAGATTCTGGATTTATCGATTAGAAACGCTAAGTTTTACCGAATCGAACAACTCAAACAATTACAAATCGTAGATCCCGACCGTCATACCAAGCGTATTATGGCACAAATGCAAAAAGATTTACGCCTGCCAGTTGAGCCACGCCATATAGAATGTTTTGATAACTCCAACATACAAGGAACAAATCCCGTTGCAGCCTGCGTAGTTTTTAAAGATGGAAAACCAAGCAAAAAAGATTATCGTCATTTTAATGTAAAAACCGTCGAAGGTCCAGATGATTTTGCCTCTATGACCGAGATTGTATATCGCCGTTACAAAAGATTATTAGATGAAAATGAACCTCTGCCACAACTTATAATTATCGATGGAGGAAAAGGACAATTATCATCGGCTTTAAAAAGTATAGACGAACTCGGATTACGTGGTAAAATCACAATAATAGGTATTGCCAAACGTCTCGAAGAACTCTTTTATCCCGGAGATTCAATCCCGTTATATCTAGATAAAAGATCAGAGACCTTAAAAATTATTCAACAATTACGAAACGAAGCCCATAGATTCGGAATCACATTTCACCGTGACAAACGTAGCAAAGCAGCTTTAAATTCGTCTATAGAAAGCATTCCGGGAATAGGCGAAAAAACCATGCTTACATTAATACAACATTTTAAAAGTGTAAAGCGATTAAAACTGGCAACCGAAAAAGAAATAGCAGATATTGTAGGTCCATCCAAAGCAAAAAAAATAACAACATTTTACAGTAACACCAATCAAGAATAACCTCATGAAAATAATCCTTTTAAACATCATTCTATTATTTTCATACCATAGTTATAGTCAGAAGAATATTGAAATTAATCAAAAAGATAACATCCAAATAAAAATAAAAGCGGTTAATGATTTCGAAAAATTAGAAATCACCACTTCTAAAAATAATAAAACACAAATTATAGATAGCATAGAAACTTCAATTTCAGACAGAGAAATGCACTTTGCGATTGAAGATTATAATTTTGATGGCTATCAAGACTTTTCTACCTATCATCTAGACGACGGAATGGGAGTTTACACCATATTTCAACTTTTTATTTACGACCCAATAAGCAGTCAGTTTAAACAATTAAAAATGCCTCGAAACTTCGGACCAGAATGCGATGAGTTTTGCGACGTCCAAATAAACAAAAAGAAAAAGACAATTCAATCAAGTTGTCGAGGTGGTGCACGATGGCATACTGACGTTTGGAAATTCGACAAAAACAAAAACCTTATATTATTGAAGAAATAATGTTATTAAAACAAAAATGACATATAAAGTTCGATAATATTTCCGACTTTTACAGAACAAACCAGCTATTTCTATGAGCCTCATCCAGCTGTCCATTACAAATACTCGATTAAAAAACTTTTTTTCTATTGCAAAAAAAGGAGCTTCTTGGGTCGCTCTTTTTCTACAAGAAAAAATAGCTTTTCTTCACTCGCAGTTTTCCATTCCCATCTGGGGCATAAAAACATTAGTTGTTTTAATAACATTAGGTTTCACTCAGAACACATTTGCTCAGGATACTATAAAAAAAGATAAAAATGATCCCACTTATCGTCCAAAAATTGGTTTGGTATTAAGTGGTGGCGGAGCCAAAGGATTTGCTCATATTGGGGTATTAAAAGTTCTGGAAGAAGCAGGAATCAAAATCGATTATATAGGCGGTACCAGTATGGGATCCATCATTGGCGGACTTTATGCGTCTGGTTATAATGCATCTCAAATTGATTCAATTTTTAAGAGAACCAATTTTGATGATTTAATAAATGACTACATTCCAAGATCATCCAAAAACTTTTACGAAAAAAGAAACGACGAATTATACGCTATAATTTTACCTTTTAGCAATTTTAAAATTGGAATTCCCGAAGCACTTTCTAAAGGAATGTACAACTATAATTTACTAAGCAGCCTTACTCGAAACGTAAGACACATTCGCGATTTTAATCAGCTACCAACACCATTTTTATGTATCGCTACCAATATCGAAACTGGCGAAGAAGTATTGCTTAACAAAGGAAATTTGGCGCAAGCCATGATTGCCAGCGCAGCATTCCCTTCCCTATTCTCACCTGTAGAAATAGACGGAAAACTACTAGTAGATGGTGGAGTTGTAAACAATTATCCTATAAAAGAAGTTCGCAATTTAGGCGCAGATATAATCATAGGTGTAGATGTTCAGGATGATTTATTAGATCGCACAAAACTGAAAGATGCTACTCGTATATTAGTACAAATAACCAATCTTCAATCTATCGATAAGATGAAGAGAAAAATAAAAAACACCGATATATATATCAAACCAGATATTAAAGAATATGGTGTAATCTCTTTTGATAAAGGAGAACAAATTATCCGAAGAGGAGAAGATGCAACCTTTGCGACTTACGAAAAAATTAAAGCATTGGTCGAAAAACAAGGTTATTACAAAAAACCTGAGTTAAAAGTAGCTTCAGACACATTGCAAATCGAAGATATAAATTGCAATCACCTGGAAAATTTTACTCACGAATATATTACAAGTAAATTACGCTTTAAAGCAGGATCAAAAATAACTTATAGTGACCTTTTAAAAGGTGTCAATAATATTAATGCCACCCAAAACTTTAGTGCAATTTCCTATTCATTAGATCCAAATGGAACTCGTGATGACTTAAATTTAACTTTAAAAGAAAATCCAACTCAAACCTATCTAAAATTTGGTTTGCATTATGACGGACTTTACAAAAGTGCAATTTTAGTAAATCTTACCCACAGAAAAACGCTCTTTAAAAACGACATTACTTCATTGGATATCATTTTAGGAGATAATTTTAGATACAATCTTGACTATTATATCGAGAACGGATTTAATATAAGCTTTGGATTCAAATCAAGACTAACACAATTTAATCGAAATATAACTCAAGAACTAAGTAGTCCACTTCTTAAAAGTACAGATCCTAATTTAGTTAATGTTGATTTTCTCGACATAACTAATCAAGCCTATTTTCAAACACTTTTTGTCCAAAAATTCCTGATAGGTGGAGGAGTCGAATATAAATATTTAAAAATACACTCAAAGACCTTAGCCGCTATAGATCCAAACATAGACAAAAGCAGTTACTTTAGTTTATTCGGATATATGAATTATGACACCTTCGATAATAAAGATTTTCCTAAAAGAGGATGGGGTTTTTCAGGTAATATTCAGTCTTATCTATTTTCCTCAAATTACACAAGTGTCTTCGAACCTTTCTCTACTGCAAAAGCAGAAATTGGTGTAGCAAAAACCATATTCAATAAGGCAACTGTAGTTTTTAAAGCTAATGCAGGACTTACTTTTGGTCAAACAAGTGTACCATTTTTCAATTATGTTTTAGGAGGATATGGTTATTACAAATTAGATAATTTTAATTATTTCTACGGATATGACTTTTTAAGTCTTGCCGGAAACAGTCTTATAAAAGCCGAAGCAACCTTTGATTACGAAATATTCAAAAAAAATCATATTAATTTCACAGCCAACTTTGCAAACCTTGGAAACAATATTTTTGAAGGAGTCGAGTGGGTTTCAGTACCAAAATACACAGGTTATGCCGTAGGTTATGGCTTAGAGACAATAATAGGTCCTATAGAAATAAAATACTCCTGGTCGCCTGAAAACACCAAAGGCTATACATGGTTTAAAATAGGTTTTGTGTTTTAATTTAGTTTTTTAGAAAAAATTTATGTTATAAATAATATAATATGTAATTTTGATTCATAAAAATTACGACATTTGTTATAATGAAAACAAAATGGACAGGTTTATTAGAGTATCTTCAATTCCTTATCAAGAGAAATCCTGAATAAAACTACCGAATTGAGATAATTAGTCAATTACACAATATTGAGCTAATTATCTGTTCACACAATTCAAATTTTTCGAATTATCTAATTTAAAATTATCTAATAGAAAAGCCATGCCATTATATCATAAACTTGGAGATTTTCCTCAAAAAAGACACACCCAATTCGAAAAACCTAACGGAGGGTTATACTACGAACAATTGTTTGGAACCGAAGGTTTTCACGGACATTCGTCATTGTCTTATCATGTTCACAGACCAACACAAGTAAAAGAAATTTTAAATTCTTATTCGGTTGAACCAAAAATTGCAATCGGAAAAAACATAAAATCATTACTTTTTAAAGGTTTTGAACTTAAACCTGAAAATGATTTTCTTGACAGTCGTAAAGCCATGTTAGTCAATAAAGACTGTATTATAGGTTTAGCAGCTCCAAAAGAATCCCTTAGAAAATATTACTACAAGAATGCCGATGCCGATGAAATGCTTTTCATCCATAAAGGAAAAGGAAAATTAAGAACCATGCTTGGGAATATCCCTTTTGAGTATGGCGATTATTTAATCATTCCGAGAGGTATTATTTATCAAATAGAATTTGAAACCGAAGAAAACCGCCTTTTTTATGTCGAATCCTTCGCTCCTTTTTATACCCCAAAGCGTTATAAAAACCAATCAGGTCAGCATTTAGAGCATTCTCCATTTTGTGAGCGTGATTTTATTTTGCCAAACGAATTGGAAACACATGACGAAAAAGGTGATTTTTTAATTAAAATCAAAAAAGAGGGCATGATTCACGAAGTGGTTTATGCCACACATCCTTTTGATGTTGTGGGTTGGGATGGATATAATTTCCCATACGGATTCTCGATTCATAATTTCGAGCCTATCACTGGTCGTGTACACCAACCGCCACCAGTACATCAAACTTTTGAAACGGCAACTTTTGTCGTTTGCTCATTCTGCCCAAGACTTTACGATTATCACCCGAAAGCAATTCCGGCACCATACAATCACAGCAATATAGATTCTGATGAAGTACTATATTATGTTGATGGTGATTTTATGAGTCGTAATAATATTGAGCAAGGTCATATCACTTTACACCCAAAAGGAATTCCGCATGGTCCAGCACCAGGCGCAATGGAGCGTAGTATTGGTCACAAAGAAACCCATGAATTAGCCGTAATGGTTGATACTTTCCGCCCACTTATGGTCACGGAAGAAGCAATGGGTCTTGATGATGGACAGTATTACAAATCCTGGACGGAATAGTTAGTCAATGTGCCAATTTGATAATTAGATAATTTAATCAATTAGAAAATTTAATTAATTTGCAACTTTAAACCTACAAATTAATTATCTCATTAGCGAATTTTCTAATTATCAAATTAAAACAAATGACTTTCAACGAAAAATATAAAGACAACGCTCTTTTAATTAAAACATTCAATTTCGCATTAAACATAATTGATTACACGACTGAACTTCAAGAACAAAAGAAATTCGTAATTGCAAATCAGTTATTAAAAAGCGGAACATCAATTGGAGCCAATTCAAAAGAATCTCAAAACGCAGAAAGTAAAGCCGATTTTATACATAAATTAAAAATAGCCATTAAGGAAGCAGACGAAGCAGAATATTGGTTGTTCTTATGTGATGCTCATAAAGGTTATCCTGACTGTAAAGGATTATTAAATGAATTATCCGAAATTTTAAAAATTTTAAACAAAATAATATCAACATCTAAGATGAAAAAATGAGATAATTTAAAAAATGTGTCAATTAGAAAATTAATTTAATTAACACGTCAAAAATTATCTAATTTTCTCATTATCAAATTATCTAATTATGAAACAGGTAAAATCAGTAGAATACGGATTAGAAAAAATCTTTGAAGGAGCACAAGATTTCCTTCCGTTATTAGGAACAGATTATGTAGAATTCTACGTAGGAAATGCAAAACAATCGGCACATTATTACAAAACAGCTTTTGGTTACCAATCATTGGCTTATGCAGGATTAGAAACAGGAGTAAGAGATAAAGCATCTTACGTTTTAAAACAAGACAAAATAAGACTTGTTTTAACAACCCCTTTAACACAAGATTCACCAATACACGAACACCTTAAAAAACATGGTGATGGTGTAAAAGTTGCCGCTCTTTGGGTTGAAGATGCAAGAAGCGCTTACGAAGAAACTATGAAACGTGGTGCACGTTCATTTATGGAACCAACTGTCGAAAAAGATGAATTTGGAGAAGTAGTACGTTCTGGAATTTACACTTACGGAGAAACAGTTCATATTTTTGTAGAAAGAAAAAACTATAATGGTGTTTTCTTACCAGGTTATAAAGAATGGAAATCAGACTATAATCCAGAACCAACAGGATTAAAATATATCGACCATATGGTTGGAAATGTGGGATGGAACGAAATGAATACATGGGTAAAATTCTACGAAGACGTTATGGGATTCGTAAATTTCTTATCGTTTGATGACAAACAAATCACAACAGAATATTCGGCCTTGATGAGTAAAGTAATGTCTAACGGAAACGGAAGAATTAAATTCCCAATCAATGAACCAGCCGAAGGAAAGAAAAAATCTCAAATAGAAGAATATTTAGATTTCTATGGCGGACCAGGAATTCAGCATATTGCCATTGCAACCGATGATATCATAAAAACAGTATCGCAATTAAAAGCGCGTGGAGTTGAGTTTTTATCTGCCCCTCCGCACACTTATTACCAGGCAATTCCTGAAAGATTAGGTGTTCATATGGATATGATGAAAGAAGACATCAACGAAATTGAAAAATTAGCAATTATGGTCGACGCTGACGAAGATGGGTATCTATTACAGATTTTCACGAAGCCAGTTCAAGACCGTCCTACCCTATTTTTCGAAATAATTCAAAGAATGGGAGCTAAAGGATTTGGTGCTGGTAACTTTAAAGCACTTTTTGAGTCGATTGAGAGAGAACAAGAATTGCGAGGAACACTGTAAAAACGCATTTTTTATGCATTATGTGAAAAAATCCTCTTTAAACCGATGCTTTTTTTGCAAATGATATGTTAAACTCACTTTTTTACTATTATTTTTAATGTCTTTATATCTATCTTTGCACTCGCAAAACAGGAGGGGGTGGTTTCCTTCCTAAATTGATATAAATTTCATAATTTATAGTTTTTTGGTTAGTTAATAGCATAAAAACTCAGTCATTCCTTGACTGAGTTTTTTTGTTTTAATACATTTGGAATAGAATTTGCATTTATTTTATAAATTGTCAAAGAATCTTATGAAAAAACTAATCCTCTCCATATTCGTAATCCTTACACTTAGCTTCGATACTCAAAAAGAAGACTCATTTGATGTAGGTGAATGGTTCAAATTCAGAATTCATTATGGTATCATAAACGCTGGATATGCAACACTCGAAATAAAAGATGCTACTGTAAACAACAAAAAAGTGTTTCATGCCGTGGGTAAAGGTTACACAACCGGAATGTCACGTTTTTTCTTTAAAGTAGATGATTTATATGAAAGCTATTTTGACAAAGAAACTGGAAACCCATATCAGTTTGTACGAAAAATAGACGAAGGCGGCTATACCAAGAATCAAGAAGGTTTTTTTAACCAAGATGGGCGTGTTCTTGTAAAAGATTACAAACACAAGACAGAGAAAACAATTGTTATTGGTAAAAACGTACAAGATATTATGTCCTCCTTTTACTATTTAAGGAACCATCCTAATATAGACAAACTAAAATCAGGAGAATCGATAACAATTGACATGTTTTTTGACGACGAAACAACAAAATTTAAGTTAAAATTCGTAGGTCGTGAGGATATTACAACTAAATTTGGAACCGTTCCGACAATGATTTTTAAACCATTGGTACAATCAGGACGAGTTTTTAAAGAAAAAGAAAGCGTAACACTCTGGATAACAGATGACGATAACAAATTACCAGTCCGAATAAAAGCAGATCTTGCCGTTGGCTCTATAAAAGCCGATTTGGACGCATTCAAAGGATTAAAAAATCCATTTAAAGTAAAAAAATAATGAATATCACTGATAATTCAGAATCAATTTTAAAAGAAATTGATAAAAAATACCATGCTATTAACCAAAAAACAGACGTACAATTAGAAGGTCTGCTTTGGTCAAAACCTATTACGTATTGGGATTACATCCAAACTGATGCACTTTTAAATCTTCAAATACAAAGAACAACTCTTCCTGACGAAATGGTATTTATTATGTACCATCAGGTAAACGAATTAATCTTCAAGATGATTCTTTGGGAGATTGAGCAAGTTTCGGAAGTAGAAAATATTCAGACTGATTTTTTTAGTGAGCGCCTTTCCAGAATTACACGTTATTTTGATATGCTAACCAATTCATTTAGCATTATGGAAAACGGCATGGAAGTCGAGCAGTATATGAAATTTAGAAATACATTAACTCCTGCAAGTGGTTTTCAGAGCGCACAATATCGATTAGTCGAATTCTCCTCAACAGATGTAATTAATTTAACAGATCGCAGATACAAAGACCGCTTTGACGCAAATACCGACCTAGAAACTAGCTTTGAACATTTATACTGGCAAGCAGCCGGAAAAGATTATCAAACAGGTCAAAAATCATATTTACTTCAAGAATTTGAGAAAAAATACAAATCTCAATTTCTAACACAAATGAAAGAATACAAGACCAAAAATATTTGGCAAAAATTCAAACAACTTCCCGAAGAAGATCAAAAAAACCCAGCATTAGTTCAAGCAATGCGCCATTATGACCACACCGTAAATATTACTTGGGTAATGCAACATTTAAATACTGCCAGAAAATACATTCTTGAAAGCGGAAAAGGAAATGGAGAAGCAACAGGCGGAAGTGATTGGCAAAAATACATGCATCCTAAATACCAACGCAGGATATTTTTTCCAGAATTATGGAGCGCAGAAGAATTGGCCGATTGGGGAAATGAAAAAGAAATATAATTAATAAAAAAAGAAGAGTTTGAAACAAGTATCAGCAATTATAATAATGTTATTTTTAATAATATCATGTAATAAAACAACGGATAAAATTGAAACTAAAATTACCAAACCAAAACCACAAAAAGTTGATTTTGGGTTTAATTATGCTGACTACAATGTGGTTAATGACACTATAGAAAAAGGTGAAACTTTTGGGACTATTATCCAAGGACAAAACATTGGAAGCAAACAAGTCTATAATATTGTAGAACAAATTAAAGATTCATTTAATGTAAGAACCATTAGATACCATAAACCATACACCCTTCTTAGATCAAAAAACAAAACAAACGATTTACAAGTTTTCATATATCAACCCGACGCATTAAGCTACTACGTAGTCGACTTACGCGATAGTATTGCAAAAGCATACAAAAAAGTAAAACCTGTTACTCTTAAACGAAAAATAATAGGTGGAGTTTTAAAAAGCTCCTTATCAGAAACTTTAGGAAATGAAAGTGTAGAAACTGCACTTGCAAGTCGAATCACCAAAGTTTTCTCATGGTCTATCGATTTCTTCAAACTTAAAAAAGGAGATCGCTACGGATTAATTTTCACAGAACGTTTTATAAACGGCAAAACTTATGATGGTGTTGAAGAACTTGAAGCTGCATTTTTTGAATATAAAGGCAAAATTATATATGCCTTTCCATTTGAAAGAGACACAACTTCAGGAAAAGTTGAATATTATGATGACGAAGGAAAAACACTGAAAAACTTCTTCTTAAAAACGCCAATCAAATTTAGCCGAATCACATCTAGATTTACCGCCAACAGGTTTCACCCGGTACAACATACCTGGAAAGCACACAAAGGAACTGATTATGCAGCTCCAACAGGAACTCCTATTTCAACCACAGCTTCTGGAGTTGTAGAAGCTACTGGATATACAGCAGGAAACGGAAATTTTGTAAAAGTAAAACACAACGGTACTTATTCTACTCAATACTTACATATGTCCCGAATATTAGTAAAACGCGGGCAACGTGTAACTCAAGGACAAACTATCGGATTAGTAGGAAGCACCGGACTTGCAACTGGACCTCACGTATGTTATCGTTTCTGGAAAAACGGCGTTCAGGTAGATGCTCTTCGACTTAATTTACCTACTGGAGAATCTCTAACAGGAAATGAGAAAACCCGTTTCATGAAACAAATAGAGCCTTTAAAGAGAGAATTGGATAGTATTGGGAATATATAATTTTTACTGAAACACATTCTCTAAAAACAGGAACAATGAAAAACACTCGTCTTAAAGCAATTTATAATGAAACTTTTTCGGGTTTAAAACTATTTTACAGAGATACAAATTTGCCCGAAAATTTAATCTCAAATTATAAAGTCGGACAGATAATTCAAGAAAAAGGTTTTACTGACATGAGTACCCTTGGCGGTGGTCTTTCAGGAAATTTCAGATATTTAATTGCAAGCGCTAACGCAAAAGATTTGTCAATATTCAATCCTGATTCAGCAAAGATTGGTCACTATCTATTAGATACTATTGCTTATTTTAAAGTATTAGATATTCAGAAAACTGAAGACAAAACACAAGTTTTTCTTTTAAACATTCCAGACAATTCATTAACACTATTTAAAAATTCATCTTCAAACCTGGAAGAAGAAATTACAGAAAAAGCAAGAGAGAAATTTATTACCAAAAGAAACTCGCCGCTAATTCCTGAACTACAAACCAACGATTGGAAAGAAAGAACCAAAACTCCAATTGGAATGAATGACAATGGCGAAATGTTCTTTGATGATTCTAAAATTAAAACAGAATCTCCAAAAAGAATAGAAATCAATACTGCCAAGAAAACAATTGAAGTAAACAAAAAACCTTGGTGGAAGATTTGGTGATGAAAAAACTACTCCTTATAATTATTATTTTAAGCATCACATCTTGTAAAAATGGCGTTGAAAAAACTGGAACAAAAAAAGCATTCCTAGAGCCCAATCAGATTTCTTATGATTGGCAATTATTCGCAGCTAAGAATGGCACATCAAAAGATTCTGTTTTATCAAATGACATTCAATTTATCAACGATTCTATTTTAAAAGGAAAATTCAAATTAGACATTTCTAAATATGAAGCTGAAAGCAAAATAAAAGAATGCTTGCCTTTTAGACTTAAAAAGAAAATGTTTGATGAATATTATAATGAAGGGTTTAATAATCTAGGAGATTTAAATGGTGACAAAAAAGAAGATTATGTTTTTGTTTTACATGCATTGAATTATTGCGAAGAAGGAGATTCTTATTATTTTACAGATAATAGCATTCCCCGAATTTTAACCGACTCTAATTGTTGCCATCCTTCAAGTATTATAAACATTGGAGACATTGATGAAGATGGTAAAAGTGAAATAGCCGAATATTATTCATCATGCGCAAGTAGATACAAAGCAATTACGATATATAGTTTAAAAGATTCTGAGTGGAAAGAAATAAAATCATTCTCTTTTGTTTTAAACGATAAATATTTCATTGACAAAGATTTTAAAAAGCTATTCAGAAAAACATCTAAAAATAATCTTGAATATTACGAAATTAAAGATGTCAATATAGAAGGCAAACTAATTGCATCATGGGAAAAAATTAAAATCCAATAATCATTATGATAGTATTTAGCCACATAAAACGTTTTCGTAACTATTTGTTATATAATCGTGAAGCGTTACACTATTAAAAACTAATTTCAGTATTTTTGTGTTTTAATAACCAAATTTTCAATTAAGACAAAAAAATGGCTTTAAACACAACAAACCCAACTGGGACTGAAGCGTGGAAAAATCTACAAAACCACTATAACGCAATTCACGAAACTACGATACAAGAATTATTTCAACAAGATGCAACTCGTGTTGAAAAATTCAATTTACAATGGAATGACTTTTTACTAGATTATTCTAAAAATAATATTAATCAGGAAACTATCTCTCTTTTATTAGAGCTAGCAAATTCTATTGGATTAAAAGACGCGATCTCTCAATATTTTTGTGGTGAAATAATTAACCAAACCGAAAACAGAGCTGTTTTACATACTGCTTTACGTGCGCCAGAATCTGCTGTAATAAAAGTAGACGGAGAAAATGTAATTCCAGAAGTTTACGAAGTAAAAAACAAAATCAAAAAATTTAGCCATGAAGTAATTTCTGGAGAAAGAAAAGGTTTTACAGGAAAAGCTTTTACTGATATTGTTAATATTGGTATCGGAGGTTCTGACCTTGGACCAGTTATGGCAGTTGAAGCATTACAGTTTTACAAAAATCATTTAACTACGCATTTCGTTTCGAATGTAGATGGTGATCACGTAAATGAAGTTATCAAGAAACTAAACCCTGAAACTACATTATTTGTAATTGTTTCAAAAACTTTTACTACTCAGGAAACATTAACCAATTCTGAAACTATTAAAGAATGGTTTTTAAAATCGGCTTCACAAGAAGATATTGCAAAACATTTTGTTGCTGTATCTACTAACATTCAAAAAGTAACTGAATTCGGAATTAATCCAGACAACGTTTTCCCGATGTGGGATTGGGTTGGTGGACGTTTCTCCTTATGGAGTGCAGTTGGTTTAAGCATTAGCTTAGCAGTTGGTTTTGATAATTACAACCAATTATTAGAAGGTGCTAATGAAACTGACGAGCATTTTAAATCAGCTGAATTTGGCCAAAACTTACCTGTAATTCTAGCTTTATTAAGTGTTTGGTATAATAATTTTTACGGTGCCGAAAGTGAAGCACTAATTCCTTACACTCAATATTTACAAAAATTGGCTCCGTACTTGCAACAAGCAACAATGGAAAGCAACGGAAAAAGTGTAGGTCGTGACGGAAAACCTGTTAACTACCAAACAGGAACTATTATTTGGGGAGAACCTGGAACAAACTCGCAACACGCATTCTTCCAATTAATACACCAAGGGACAAAATTAATCCCAACAGATTTTATTGGATATGTAGAGCCTTTATATGGTAACGAAGATCATCATAATAAATTGATGTCAAACTTCTTTGCACAAACCGAAGCTTTATTACACGGAAAAACGGCAGCACAAGTTCAGGCTGAATTTGACAAACAAGGACTTGCAGCAGACAAAGCCGCATTCTTATTACCTTTTAAAGTATTTACTGGTAACAAACCAACAAATACTATTTTAATACAAAAACTAACTCCAAAATCTCTGGGTTCATTAATTGCCTTATATGAGCACAAAATATTTGTTCAGGGACTTATCTGGAATATATTTAGCTATGACCAATGGGGAGTAGAATTAGGTAAACAATTGGCCAATTCTATATTAGATGAGATCAATACAAAAACAGTAAAAAATCACGATAGTTCAACCTCTTTCTTATTAAATCATTTTTTGAAGAATAAGTAAGAACTAGAAACTTATAGTAAATAATCCTTAAAAAGCTTATTGATTTTAACAATCAATAAGCTTTTTCTTATAATACTAATCCTCAAGTTATTCGCTTTATCTAAAATTAACATACGCTCGCTTTTTATTGATTTTATTTTTTGATATTTTAACAAAAAACCATCCATAAAATTTAAAAAAATGCCATTTTCCTTACTATAAATCAACAAAATCACTTTAATACTCAAGAGATTACGCAAAACGATATTTTCTTAACGTTTTGATAACATTATCCGATTAATTTGTTATAATTTTGCCAAAAACAATTAACTAAATAACAAATGAAGACAATGAAAAATTGGTTACTCACGGGACTATTGTTCATGATGGTTTCAACCGTATTTTCGCAAGGAAAAATCACAGGTACAATTACCGATGGTTCTAATTCTTTACCTGGAGCTAATGCTGTAGTTAAAGGGTCATCAGACGCTGGCTCAAGCGATTTTGATGGTAAATTTTCTATTACAACTTCAGTAGCCTCTGGAGAAGTAGTTGTTTCTTACTTAGGTTACGACTCTAAAACAATTAAATTTTCTGTTTCTAATGGAGGAACTGTTAATTTAGGAGCTATCGTTTTAACATCAAACTCTAACCAACTAGACGAGATTGTTGTAAAAAGTACTGTAGTTGATATCGCTAAGGACAGAAAAACTCCTGTTGCTGTTTCTACTATTAAAGCTTCAGAAATCCAAGCAAAATTAGGAACTCAAGAATTTCCTGAGGTTTTAAGAAATACTCCTTCAGTTTACGCTACAAAAGGTGGTGGTGGATACGGAGACTCAAGAATCAACATTCGTGGATTTGACCAAAAAAACATTGCCGTAATGGTTAATGGTATGCCAATTAATGACATGGAAGGTGGAACTGTTTACTGGAGTAACTGGGCTGGACTTTCTGATGTAACTTCTGCAATGCAGGTACAAAGAGGTTTAGGTTCTTCTAAACTTGCTGTTTCATCTGTAGGGGGAACAATAAACATTGTAACTAAATCTTCTGACATCAAACAAGGAGGTTCATTTTCTTCTGGATTTGGTAATGCAAATTATTTAAAACTACAAGGATCTTACAATACTGGAAAATTAGATAACGGACTTTCTGCTTCTGTATTATTATCTCAAACAATGGGAGACGGATATATTAACGGAACTGAATTTGAAGGAACTAACTACTTCGTAGCTTTAGGATATGCTACAAAAGATAACAAACACGATTTTCAATTTACTGTAACTGGTGCGCCACAATGGCACAACCAAAGATCAACAAACATATCAATTGAAACTTACCAAAAATACGGTTCTCTTGAAAACCCAAATACAAGATACAACGCTGATAATGGGTACTTAAATGGTGAGAGATACAATATCAAAAAAAATTACTACCACAAGCCTGTTGCATCTATCAACTGGGATTATAAAATAAACGAAACTACTAAACTTTCTAGTGTACTTTATGCATCATGGGGACGTGGAGCCGGAGCAAGTGGTGCAGGAGGAATTAGAGGAAAAGTTTATAGCGATGCAGTTGCTTTTAGAGACGCTAACGGTTTAGTAGATTATGATAAAATTGTAGCATACAACTCTGGTCAACCAGTTTTCATCAATGGTTTTACAGGTCCACAAACTAGAGCAAAAATAGACGGAGTTTACCAAAACGGTTTTAGTTCTGGATCCATTGCTCCTGAAGGTGCTAGTACTGGTACTTCTGGAATTTCACAAACTTCTTCTATCAACTCTCATGACTGGTATGGAGCAGTAATCAACTTGAATAAAAAATTAAGCAATACATTAACTTTAGATTTTGGAGTTGATGCTAGAACTTACAAAGGATATCACTATACAGTTGTAAATGACTTATTTGGTGGTGGAGAATTCTTTGATAACAGTGTTGCCGATTTAAAACCAGACGGTAGACACCTTACTTCTACTTACTCAACTGCTGTACAATGGAATCCTTTCCAAAATAAGGATTATGACAAAATCTCATTTAACAGTACTGGAAATGTAAGATGGTACGGAGCTTTTACTCAACTTGAGTACTCTAAAGATAATCTAACTGCATTTATACAAGGAGCAATTTCTCAACAAGGATACCAAAGAGAAGATGATTTCTTATACAAAACTACAGATCCATTATCTTCTACAGATTTTAAAAACATCTTAGGTGGTAACGTAAAAGGTGGTGCAAACTACAACATTAATGAGAAAAACAATGTGTATGTAAATGCAGGTTATTACTCTAAACAACCATTCTTTAATTCAGTTTACCCTAACAATAAATCTATAGTAAACCCTAACCTTATTAACGAAAAGATTATTGGTTTTGAAGCTGGATACGGATTCCGTTCTCGTTTCTTCAATGCTACTGTAAACGTTTACAACACAACTTGGAATGACAGATACTTAAAAGGTAACGCACTTCCAACTTCTGTTGAATTCCCTTCAAATACAACTTATACAGAATATTTAGGACTTAATGAAGTTCACTCTGGAATTGAGTTTGAAGCAAACTCAAACATTACAGATAAATTAAAAGTTAACGCTATGTTCTCTTACGGAATTTGGGAATACAAAGGAAATGCTACTGTAAATGCTTATTGGCAAGCAGATAACACTCCAATTCCAGCATATACAGGCGTTACCGTTTACATGGACAAAGTAAAAGTAGGTGATGCAGCACAAATGACAGCTTCTTTAGGAGCTTCTTACGAAGTATTACCAAGAGTTACTGTTGATGCTAATTACAATTACAATGACAACTTATATGCAGGATTAAGCCCAGTTAACTTTACATCTCCAGACAACAAAGGAGCATTAGAGTTACCTAATTACGGAGTAATGGATGCAGGTTTCTCATACAAAATGCTTGTAGGTAAAGACAAAAACAGATCAATGAACTTTAGATTAAACGTAAACAACGTTTTAGACAAAATTTACATTGCTGAATCTAGAACTAATTATTTTACTGACGATTTTGTTAATGGAAAAAATGGACCTACTTATGCTTCAGCGGGAAAAATATATGACGGTGTAGCAACAGGTAACCAAGTATTCTTTGGTTTCGGAAGAACTTGGAACTTTACTTTACGTTACGATTTCTAAAAAAATCACAACATAATATTTACAAAAACGGCATTGGCTTTTTAGCTTAATGCCGTTTTTTTATGCCATAATTTTGCTTATATTTGTTAAAAAAACTTTAGTTCTATGTACGAATTCATACAAAAATTTCACTCAGGATGGGCCTATATTGCCTTAATCCTTCTATTAGTTGCAGTTATAAATGCAATTATTGGTTTTACCTCAAAAAAAGATTTTACACCAACAGATCGTAAAATTGGTCTTTTTACATTAATCGCTACTCATACGCAATTACTAATCGGATTAATCCTTTATTTCGTTTCTCCTCTTGGAAAAGCTGCTTTCGGACAAATGTCAAACGCAGACCTTAGACTTACATCATTAGAACACCCATTAATCAATATTATAGCTATCATTTTGATAACTATCGGATGGTCAAAACATAAGAACCTGACTACAAGCGAGTCAAAATTCAAAACATTTGCAATTTTTTACGGATTAGGATTAGTACTGATTCTAAGTAGATTACCATGGAAGTTATGGTTCTAAAAACACAAATCAAGCCCTAATTACAGGGCTTTTTTTAATTTCGGCATATTATTTGTGTAAGTATATCCATCTTAAAAATAAAATTATGAGTAATAAAACAACTACCATACTTTCTATCCTTATCATAACTTTCTTGAGTTGTGGTTTTTCATATTTAAACAGTCAAACCAAACCAGTAGTCTCTAAAGTAATCCAGGATAGTTTAAAAAATCAAAAAAATAAAACTGTTGCCTCTCCTACTAATACAGAAAATGACTCTATAACAATAGATAAAAATTCCAGATTAAAACTTTACAAAAAATCTGCACACGCTTCCTATTACTCTGATCGTTTTAATGGTCGAAAAACTGCAAACGGAAGCCGTTTCTACAACAATAAATATACTGCTGCTCACAAAAAACTTCCGTTTGGTACTAAAGTAAAAGTTACAAACGAAGCCAATGGAAAATTTGTAATTGTAGAAATCACAGATAGAGGCCCATTTGTAAGAACACGTGAAATAGACTTATCAAAACGTGCTTTTATGGACATCACTAAACACAAAGGTGCCGGAGCAATGACTGTAACTATCGAAACAATAGAAAAAATTAAATAAATTTTCGAATACTCATCATGATTCCAACATGGAGTGCTTCGTGGTAGTTGTTAAAAGACAATGCATCTTCAATATTTTTAAAGATAAAACCAAGACTTGTTGTTAACTCATTATATGTTTTAAACGCATTAGCATTATAATCTGCTTCAGTTTTCTTTATAGTTTCAAAAAGCAAAGATTTAATTTCTTGAAGCTCTGCTTGTGATACATCACCTTCAGGCTTGGTGTCTTTTCTATATTTTGCAACCAACTCATCCGACACCATCATTGGCAACCCTGATAACTTATAAACCAGAAGCTGCTGTGTAACAACAATATGCGCAACATTCCAAATTATATTATTATTAAATCCCTGAGGAACTTTGTTTAATTGCTCTAATGAATAATTATCTAAAAATTGTAAAATTAAATTTCTGCTTACTCTAGTTGCTTCAAATGCTTGATTCATGATTATGTTTTTTTTTATAAAAATAAACAATTTAAATATTAAATGAATTTTCTTTGCACTCAAAACTTTGATACTATGAACAAAATATACTACCTCGCTTCTTGCGATACTTGTCGTAAAATTATAAAAGGATTACCTAAAGATAATGACTTGGTTTTTCATGACATCAAGCAAAATCCAATTACTGAAACTGAGCTTGAGGAAATGCACCAACTATCTGGTAGTTACGAGGCTTTATTTAGCAAAAAGGCCCAATTATATAAATCTATGGATTTAAAAAACAAATCCCTGACCGAAGCCGATTTTAAGAAATACATATTAGAACATTATACTTTCTTGAGCCGACCTGTCTTTATTATTGACGAAAAAATATACATTGGCAACTCGCAACAAAATATCTTACAGGTAATGAGGGTTTTAACCAAATAACCATCATCAACAATACACCAAATATTTCATTATCTTTGCCCCTCTATATCCAATTTATATGATACAATCCATGACAGGGTTCGGCAAAGCTTCTTTGCAATTACCAACAAAAAAAATTACTGTAGAAGTAAAATCGTTAAACAGTAAAGGTTTAGACCTTAATGTGAGAATGCCTTCACTTTACAGAGAAATGGAGTTGGGTTTACGCAATCAGATTGCACTGAAACTAGAAAGAGGTAAAGTCGATTTTTCTATTTTTATCGAAAGTACTTCCGAACAAACATCTACGAAAGTAAATGTTCCTATCGTGAGAATTTACATCAACCAACTGAAGGAAGTTTATCCTGAAGCTGATGAAACTGAATTAATGAAAATGGCTATTCGTATGCCAGATACATTAAAAACGGAACGTGAAGAAATTGATGAGAATGATTGGGAACAAATTCAAACTGTAATCGAAGAAGCTTTACAAAACATCTTGAATTTTAGAAAAGATGAAGGTGAATCTCTTGAAAAAGAATTTCAATTACGAATAGGTAATATCCGTCAGTACATGACAGATGCTTTAGCATTAGACCCAGAACGTGTTCAGGCTATTAAAGACCGTTTGCAAACTGCAATTTCTGAACTTAAAGTAAATGTTGATGAAAATCGTTTTGAGCAAGAACTTATCTACTATCTAGAAAAACTAGATATAACTGAAGAAAAAGTACGCTTGACCAATCATCTTGATTATTTCCTTCAAACTATCGATGGTACTGAAGCCAATGGTAGAAAATTAGGTTTTATAACTCAAGAAATGGGACGTGAAATCAATACTATGGGTTCTAAGTCTAATCATGCTCAAATGCAAAAATTGGTCGTGATGATGAAAGATGAACTTGAGAAAATTAAAGAGCAGGTTTTGAATGTTTTGTAAAAACTAGAAACCAAAAAAGATATACTAAATAAAAGCTTAAAGCGTAATGCTTAAGGCCAAAAGCATAAGTAATGAAAAAAGGGAAATTAATCGTATTCTCAGCACCTTCCGGTTCAGGAAAAACAACCATCGTTAGACATTTATTAAGTAAAGAAGATTTAAACTTAGAATTTTCTATTTCAGCAGCCTCACGTGAACCTCGCGGAGAGGAAGTTCATGGAACTGATTATTACTTTATTTCATTAGAAGAATTTAAAAAGCATATTAAAGCCGAAGATTTCCTGGAGTGGGAAGAAGTGTATCGTGATAACTTTTACGGGACTTTAAAAAGCGAAATCGAACGCATTTGGGCTTTAGGAAAAAATGTTATTTTTGACATTGATGTTTCTGGAGGATTACGTATTAAACATAAATTTCCTGAAGAAACTCTTGCCGTTTTTGTAAAACCACCAAGTATCGATGAGCTGAAAATTCGTTTGAAAAAACGCTCGACCGAAAGTGAAGACAAAATCAATATGCGTATTGCAAAAGCATCTGTAGAACTTGCAACTGCTCCGCAATTTGATAAAATCATCAAGAACTACGATTTGGATACTGCCAAAGAAGAAGCTTACCAACTGGTAAAAGAGTTTATTAATAAATAAGATCACGCTCTAAAAAGCAATATAAACGCCAATTATTTTAAAAATAAAAAACAGTACTATTATGAACAGATTATTTCAGGTAAAAAGAAGCGAAAACAAAGTCGATTTTATTATTCTTATAATCCGATTATCAATTGCAACATTGATGATTTTTCATGGTTTACCAAAGTTAAATACACTTTTAGCCGGAGGTGAAATTCAATTTCCGGATCCTCTGGGAGTAGGAAGTACGTTTTCTTTAGGTCTTGCTGTTTTTGCCGAAGTTGTTTGTTCATTTCTTATTGCAATAGGTTTAGCAACAAGATTAGCTTCGATTCCTTTAATAATAACAATGTTAGTTGCTGTATTTGTTGTTCACGGAGCTGACCCAATCGATGTTAAAGAAATGGCGATTTTATATCTATTATTTTATTTACTTCTTTTTGTAACAGGAAGTGGTAAATTCTCGATAGACAATTTCATTAGTAAAAAGAGTCGTTTTTAAGCTTAACAGCTATTATTTTAGAACAATTTGAAAGTAAAAAAGACAAAACCTCATCCAGTTAAAATACTGATGTAGTTAAAGCTATTTAATCTATCAAACAAAAATTACCTTTTTTATGAAAATTGGTCTTTATTTCGGAACTTTCAATCCCATACATGTTGGGCATCTTATCATTGCCAATCACATGGCAGAACATGCCGATTTAGACCAGGTTTGGATGGTAGTTACACCACATAACCCTCTTAAAAAGAAGGATACATTACTAGACGATTACCATCGTTTGCAAATGGTTCATTTGGCTACAGATAGTTTTGATAAATTAAAACCTTCGGATATTGAGTTTAAACTCTCTCAGCCTAATTATACTGTAAATACATTAGTTCATTTACAAGAAAGATATCCTAATCATGAATTTTCATTGATTATGGGCGAAGACAATTTGAAAACGCTTCATAAATGGAAAAACTACGAAGTAATTCTACAAGATTATGACATTTATGTTTATCCAAGAATTTCATCTGAAGTAGAAAATTTAGAACTAAAAAATCATCCTAAAATTCATTTAATAGATGCGCCAATTGTAGAAATATCTTCTACTTTTATTCGTAATAATATTAAAGAAGGAAAAAATATTCAGCCACTATTACCCGAGAAAGTCTGGGAATATATTGACCACAATAATTTTTATAAAAAGTAATTTGTAGTAAAAACAAGAAAGCCTAAATGTAAATTTCATTTAGGCTTTTTCTTTGTTAGTTAGCTTATAACAAGCTCTTCTTTTTTTACATTATTTCGAATCTCAGTTAATGAGTGGTCGATTAATAATTTTCCATCCCTAAAGACTTCTTTTAACTCTCCTTTACCCTCTTCTTCCCAAGAAACATTATCTGTTAATTGATATACACCATCTACTAGGTCAATTTTCATTAATCCTTTAGCCGATTTTTTAGTTCCATCATCAGTAATTGGATCTTTAAAGATCGCTCTTCCTTCTCCGTTTACTTCACCATAAGTCGCTTTCATCGCAAAACCAAAAGTATCTCTGGTATTGTATTGATACGTAAACGATCCAATTCCTAAAACCACATTTGTAGAAGCAAAACCTTTGGCTTTTAATCTTTCGCAAATTTGAGTCGCTCTCGCTACAGTAATACTATCACCATATATTGCCCCAATTTGTGGTACTAATTCTTTATATCCTTTGCTATTTGTAGTTCCTCCAAAAACATCCCAGATTAACTCAATAACACCTTTCTTTTCTTGTTCTGTCTTACCGTTTGGGTTACCACAAATAATGTCAACAGGATCTCCACTATCAGGTCTAATTACTACTTTACCTTCTCTAGAAAGAATCTCTTCTTTTAATCGAGGCAAATAATCAGTTAACACTTTCCATAAATCCCAAGTGTCAGAAACGATAGAAACAATTCCTTTAGGATACACTTCGCAAATTAATCTTTTAAAAGTTTCGCATTCTCCCTCAGTAGTTCCCATACACATTACAGAATGTTCTGTTGCAGCTACAGATCCAGCAACTAGTTCAACATCGGAATTAGCGTTATAATATTCCTCTAGAAAATCAATTGCAGGAATTGTGTCAGAACCTGTAAAGCTTAATAAATGTCCCGCAGATGAAGTTACCGCAGCTTCTATTCCTCCCATTCCTCTCATAGAGAAATCATGTCCTTGCCAATCTACAAACTCTGGAACTGATGAAGTTTCTTGTGCGTATTTATCAAGTACAACTCTATATTGTTTAGCAATTGTTGCAGAGTTACAAGGCAACCAAACTACTGCTGAAAGTAATGTTTCAAAATAATTTGTTAACCAAAAAAACTCTGGGATTGTATTATACATCGTAAACATAGGCACACGAACCGGAACGCTTGCTCCTTCTGGCAATGCTTTAAAAACCATCGGTATATATCCTAAATCATGTAAATCCTCAATATGTTTGGTTCCAACTTGGTTTTCGCCTAAATAATTATTGATTCTACGAGAGTATTTTTTTATAACTTCCTCTTTTGGTTGTTTAAAAAAGTATAAATCGAAATCCTGAATAATATATTTTTTGATAAAATATTGTAATCCAAAAAATACAACCTCATCAACTCCTTCGATTCTAGATTTTCTTGGTGTCCAGTTAGAATATACTAATGATGTTCCTGTTGGATATTGTCTTCTGTGGTCAACTTTGTAACCATCTGTTAATAATAGTGGGTTCATGGTTTTATTGTTATTATTATTTATTTCTTCCTTTTTCGTTCGGATATAATTCCTGAACTATATTACTTTGCCAAACTGTTTTTGTCTCAATATCCATACAGGATAATTTCCCGTAAAAAGCAGCTCCTGTATCAATATTCCAAACATTACAGCCTTGCATAGGAACTTGAATATTGTAATTTAATGTTGGTGTATGACCTATGTATATTTCTTCGTAAAGTAATAATCTTTTGGGGTATAAAAGCGAATCTTTTTTTATTCGTTTATCCATTATCAAGGCCATTTCCCATAATGTTCTGTCCCAAGAATAATTACTCGAATAATGTTCCTTTTCTGGGCCGTGCATAGATGAAAATCCTGCGTGAATAAATAAGCGATTTTGCTCATCGACATGATAATCTTTCATACTTCCGAAAAAGGACAAATGCTCCATTATTTTCTCAGTAGCATAATTTTCATAGCTTTTTATAGTCGCCTTTCCTCCGTGTTGCAACCAAATATTATTTGGTCTTCCTGACTGTAACCATTCTTGACACCAAATATCATGATTTCCTTTAATAAATATACAACTATGTGTTTTATTCAATTCGATAAGAAAATCAATTACCGCTGCAGATTCGCTCCAACCATCAACATAATCTCCTAAAAAAATCAACCTATCATTTGCATGGATATTGGTTCGCTCCAAAAGTTGAATTAAAGCTCTTAATCCGCCATGAATATCTCCAATTACCAAAGTCTTTTTCATGATTAAAACTCTATATATTTTGCAGGAACAGCATCTGTTAACCAAACATTATTTTCAGACAAATAAAATTTAAATCCGTCTCTGTGCATGGCACCGCTTCTAACGCTTAGAATCTGCGGGGTTCCTCTTCTTCCCCCCACTTTAATAGCCGTTTCTCTATCCTGGCTAAGATGTACGTGTTGACGACTCATTTTCTGGAGTCCTTCTTTTTTGATACTATCCATAAACTTCCCAACTGTTCCGTGATACAAAAACTCCGAAGGTTCAGCTTCATTCAGGTTTAACTCAACCGAAATTGAATGCCCCTGACTTGCTCTTATTTTAGTTTTATCTTCATTAAAAGCAAATCTTTTCTTATCGTTATTTTCTACTACATAATCCAGAAGTTCTGAATCTAATGTATTTCCGTTTTTCGAACATTTTGCAATCAATTCTTCTACATCTGCCCAACCATTTTCATCTAGTTTTAAATTTATGGTTTCTGGCGAATGTCTGAGTACTAAACTCAGGAATTTGCTAATGCTTTTTGCTATTTTTTCATTCATGATTTCTATGAGATATTATTTTTACTTCAATTCATCTCTAACTTCCATCAAGGCAAAACCCAAAAGATTCAACCCTTTCCATTTCGCAGGATTCATAACATCTTTATGATCACTCGCCATCCCGATTCCCCAAATTGCATCGACAGGACTTGCTTCTACTAAAACTCTGTCTTTTGTATTTAACAGAAAAGTCTTTAATTCCTCATTTTGACTGAATTTATGGTAGTTCCCTTCTTTTACAATTTCAAATCTAGCGGCTAACCAAAGAGTTTCATTATAATTCTTTACTTCTCTTCCCAACTTTTTAGCTTCGGCTGGAGAATTTGCTTTAATAATTTTTGGTAAAACTTCATTGTCTTTAAACAGTTCGGCTTTTTTAGCCATCATCCAATGTTCTGCCGTTTTGTAAACTACTTTATCAACTTCAAAAGAACTTAACCACCACTGACTGAAACACGTTTTAGAGATACTTCCGTCTTTATTGGGCTGATGTCCCCAGAAAAATAAAAACTTACTTTCCGATGTTAGGTTTTCTATAATGTATTTCATGATTTATTTTTTAAAAGTATCCTCAAAACACTTAAAACTTGATTTTTTTTCGGAATTACTAAATATTGCAAAGACTATTTTTTTAAAAGCACCTGCGTATTTTTCAGTAATAATTTCCTTGAACAAATGTGCTACATCTTTGGTTTCATTTCTAAAAACGCCACAACCCCAAGCTCCCAAAATTATTGTATCCCTTTTTTGCTTTAAAGCAATTGCCAAGACTTTATCCATTCTGTTTTTAAAAACCTCTTCTGTTGCAGCAATTTCTTCTTTCCTATTATGTTGCAGCATCGCGCCTTTGTTTGGCGCTGGAGATGTGATAATGTCTGCAACTAATGGTTTTTCAAAATGATTTCCGCTATCATCATTCCAAAACAAGACATTCGGACTATAAATCATGTAATCTGAATATAGAAATGAAGACTCATTTCTATTAAAATCATACATCGCTTTATTTTTGATCTGTGTTTCATAAAGGTTTGAAGATCTCGCCAGACTTTCTTCCTGAGCCGAAGCACCTCCTAAAAATCCACCGCCTGGGTTTTTTGCAGAAGCAAAATTCAAGACGCAAATTTTGCCGTTTTTCTCTTGAACAATTGCTTCAATTGTAGAACAATTTTTCGTTATAATCTCTGTTTCAAACTTATTTTCAATTGGAGTTTTCAAGATTGCATCCCAATCGTTTGGCTCAATTGTAAACGTATTTTCTATAGATTCTTCAAGTTCTTTATCTATGACAATCTTTTCCCCTTTATATTCATAAAAACCATTCTTTATGATTTCTAAAGTTTTATTTGCTATTTCTACTCTATAATTTTTATTCATAATTCTAATTTTATCACTTCAACACTTTCGCCTTCAAAATCTTTGAAAGAGTTTGTTGTGAATATTTTATCGAAACAATCTAAAACTTCAAAGCCTTTATTGAAAATTCCATGGCTTACAGCTAGATATAATTTCCCTGCGTTTTTCTTTTTTAATTCTTCTGCTAATCCTACAAAGGTTCCCCCTCCATCGCAAATATCATCTACAATAAGACAATCCATTCCTTTTAAGTCTTCTTCATAAACTTTAAAACCAGATAATCTTCCAGTTTTTACATCACGACTTTTGCTACATTCAACAACATCTACTCCACCTAAAAATTCTGAAACTTTGTAGATTTTTTTCAAAGCACCACCATCAGGAGAAATCAATTTTACATCGTTTCCTATCGTTTTAATTACTGCTGCTATAAAAGTATGATTCGGAATTACTTCGCAATTGTTTACCAAAGCTGGTGTAACTTCTGAATGTGCATCAAAAACAAATACTTTGTTTAATTGCATTGCGTTTATAATATCTGCGTATACTTTTACAGATAATGGTTCTCCTTTTATCATTACACGATCTTGTCTTGCTGCGGGGAAATAAGGAATAAACAAATCAATAACTTTTACGTCCATTCTTCTTAAAGCATCAACTGTTAGGCATAACAATCCTAAATCGTTGAATGAATTTAATCTATGTGTGATTGTAATTTTTTGATTGACATCAAAATCAGGATTAATTTTGATATGTGGTTCTCCTCCAGAAAAAGTAAAGCTTTTAAAATCTATTTCTTTTTGTCCTGTAAAAGGGCTAAAATTTGGGTCTAAATTAAGTATCATAGTTTTTTATTTTGCGTTAATTATACGCAAATATACATTTAATATTTATACGAACAATTATTTTGTGTAAAATTTACGCAAACTTAATTTCAAAATGGAATCCTTCCTTCAATAAGTCATTGTATTTCTGCTGATTGAACTTAAATAATTTTGCGGGCCTTCCCGTTTTATTAGGCGAAAAATTATCTGTTTCCTGAATAATCCCGTAGCTTAAAATCTTTTTTCTGAAATTTCTTCGGTCTATTTCTTTCTCCAAGATTGTACAATACAAATTCTCCAGTTCTGAAAATAGAAACTCTTTTGGCAACAAATCAAATCCGATTGGTTCGTAAGTAAGTTTTGCTTTTAAACGCTCAATCGCTTTTTTTAGAATTAAATTATGGTCAAACGCCAAAGCAGGAATAGCATCCACTTGAAACCATTGTGCATTATCTGCATCAGAATCGGCTTTAACTTTTAACTTCGAAGGATCTACCAATGCAAAATAAGCAACAGAAATTACCCTGTTTCTCGGATCCCTGAAAACATCATCACCGAAAGTAAATAATTGTTCAAAGTGATTTACCTTAATATTAGTTTCCTCTTTTAACTCACGCTTTACAGCTTGTTCTAGTGATTCATCATTTTTTACTAAACCACCAGGTAAAGCCCAATACGATTCTTTAGTTCCAAATTTTTGCTGAATTAAAAGCACATATAATTGATTGTTCTGGTATCCAAAAACAATCGCATCAACAGCAACTCTAATATTTTGATTTTCTATCATAACTCTAATGCGTAAAATTTACACAAATATAACAAAGAAGAGTCAATTTTATAATTTATGCTATTGCAATAAATTATAAAATTGACTCTTCTAAATATGTTTTCTTCCTACTTTTTAATTTACCGTTATACTTTTCTTTGGGCTTGTAGTACAACTGCCCCCATCTTTGGAAATAGTTACTTCCGCTGTAACTTCAAATGTTCCGGCAGCACTGTAAGTATGTGCTACTGATCCCGTAGTAGTGCTTATAACTTCAGAAGGAGATCCATCTCCAAAAGTCCATTTTACAGAACTTATCGTTTTACTTCCATAATATTCTATAGAATAATTAATTTTCTTTGAATCAGTTTCATCTTCGGAATGTTTTAATTTCATTAAAATTGAATCTCCTAAGCAATCTACTATTGCCTCATCTTCGCTCTTACTGCATGAATTACTCATAAAGACTACAGCAATCATTATTAAAATTATTTTTAAATTATTCATTTTTCAAAAATTAAGTTGTTTAGCCATCAAAATTATTCTTTTAAAAATAAAAAATAAAGGATTACGGCTAAAATATCTTACTAAAAAACAACTTTAATTCTGTAGCAATAATTTCAAAAATCGGACTCAGGTTACTGTTTTTTCCTGATAACAGGAAAACATCAATACTTGGCATTTCCTTACTATCCCATAATAACTGTAGTTTACCTTCCTCAATCAATTCTTTTGCATTGCAATTCCAGGTTATCCCAATTCCGCTATTTTTAGAGAGTACTCTAAGCATTTCACTTTCATTAGGAATAATATAATTAGGAACCATCGAAGGTCTTTTTTTATTAAAAACATGCAGCCAGAATAATTTAACATGAGGAATTCGTGCATCATGACTATACCATTTTTGCTCATTAAGCCATTGTTCTATTTCAGAGGATTCTTTAGTTTTTAACTTCTGCTTAAACTCATTTACCTCAAGTTGT
Source organism: Flavobacterium sp. AJR (assembly GCF_002156885.1). NCBI lineage: Bacteria > Pseudomonadati > Bacteroidota > Flavobacteriia > Flavobacteriales > Flavobacteriaceae > Flavobacterium > Flavobacterium sp. AJR. The sequence continues at coordinate 29,006 of NZ_NCWQ01000037.1, forward strand.
GGGGACGAAACCATAACTAATTTAATTTTTCCAACAACTTCCTGAATAGTATCAAACGTATCAAATTGCTTGGTAATAATTGCAAAATCAAGTTTTTTGGCATCTACTAATTCAAAAAGAGTATCATTATCATTAAAACTAAAATCGATAAAATCAAATTTAGATATTAAGACACTACCTAAGCTAGCAAACAGGTTTTTAGAAATGCCTACAGAAATTAATCGATTTGCATCGGATGCCTTTGCGCGAAACCCATTCTCTACGTTTTCGAGACGGTCAAGCGCATCTATAATCAAATTATTAAGTAACTTAGCGTAATCCGTTGGTTCGACTCCTTTTGATTTTCTGTTAAAGAGTTTATAACCAACGTGTGCTTCTAACATTGATATCTGCTGGCTAACTGCGGGTTGACTAATAAAAAGCTCTTTGGCAGCCAAAGAAAAATTGCCGTTTTTATATACCGATTTAAACGTTCTGTACCATTCTAGACTAACCATGATATAAATATATTTATCACAAACATAATTTATTTTATTTTTACTAATACCTTAATTGCTCTAATTTTGTATCAAATAAAATACATTATGAAGAAAATCGCTCTATTTGTTATTATCGCATTAACTATAAATTGTGCTAAAACTACTGCGCAAAAAGTAAATAAAAAAAATATGAAAAAAGTATTATTTGTTGTTACTAGTCATGATAAGCTGGGTAACACAGGCGAAAAAACCGGATTTTGGACAGAAGAACTTGCAGCGCCTTATTATGCTCTTGCAGATAAAGGAGTTGAGATAACAATAGCAACACCACTAGGAGGGCAACCACCTATAGATCCTAAAAGTGCAGACCCAGCATCGGCAACCGAAGACACTAAACGATTTGATGCAGATAAAGTTTTATTAGAAAAATTAAAACATACCATAAAATTAACCGATGTAAATCCTGCTGATTATGACGCTGTATTTTATCCTGGTGGTCACGGTCCTTTGTGGGATCTAGCCGAAGACAAAAACTCGGCAGAATTAATCTCCGCATTTTACACACAAAATAAACCTGTAAGTTTTGTTTGCCACGCTCCTGGAGTTCTTAAGGATGTTAAGGTAAATGGGGAATTTTTAGTAAAAGGAAAAAAAGTTACTGGCTTTTCTAATGCCGAAGAAGAAGCAGTAGGATTAACAAAAATAGTTCCGTTCTTGCTTGAAGATGCATTACAAAAAGACGGTGCAATTTATTCTAAAGGACCAAACTGGGAACCATACGCAGTTGAAGATGGATTATTAATTACAGGACAAAATCCTGCATCATCAAAATTGGTAGCTGAAAAATTATTACAAAAATTAACTAAATAAGATACTAAGGCACTATCCCGAGGCTTCGGGACTAAGTTGCTAAGACTTAAAAGTCTTTTTTTTTTAACTTAGAACCTCAGATTCTTAGCATCTCAGAAACTTAAAAAACAAACTATGTTAAACTTTGAATTATACAATCCGACAAATCTAGTTTTCGGAAAAGGACAAATTGAAAAACTAAAAGACCTTGTTCCTCAAGGGGCTAAAATATTATTAGCTTACGGAGGTGGAAGCATCTTTAAAAACGGAATTCACGAGCAAGTGATTAATAATCTAAAAGGATTTGATATTGTAGAATTTGGTGGAATTGAACCAAATCCGCATTTTGAAACTTTGATGAAAGCTGTTGCAGTTATTAAAGCCGAAAAAATCGATTTTATCTTAGCTGTTGGTGGTGGATCTGTAATTGATGGAGTTAAATTTATTTCGGCTGCTGTTAATTTTGACGGAAACCCGATTGATATTCTTCAAAAACGTTTATTGATTAAAGAAAATGCAGTACCATTCGGGACAGTTTTAACATTGCCTGCAACGGGAAGCGAAATGAATTCTGGTGCTGTAGTAACTATCGAGTCTACTCAGGAAAAATTGGCTTTTGGTGGTAGTGCTTTGTTTCCTAAATTCTCTATTTGTGACCCAACTGTTATTGCTTCTTTACCAAAAAGACAATTACAAAATGGTGTTGTAGATGCTTATACGCACGTAATGGAGCAATACTTAACTTATCCTCATGAAGGATATTTACAAGATAGAATTGCCGAAGGTATTTTACAAACTTTAATAGAAATTGGTCCAAAAGTAGTTGAAAACCCTACTGATTATGCACTGGCTTCAAACTTTATGTGGAGCTGTACAATGGCGCTTAACGGATTAATACAAAAAGGTGTACCAAGCGATTGGGCAACTCACATGATTGGTCATGAATTAACTGCTTTGTATGGTATTGATCATGCAAGAACATTGGCAATTGTTGGCCCTAGTTTATATCGCGTAATGTTTGAAACTAAAAAAGGAAAACTAGCACAATACGGAAGACGTATTTTTAACCTAACGGGTTCTGATGATGAAGTTGCAAAAGAAGCAATTAACCAAACAGTAGCCTTTTTCCATACTATGGGAATGGATACTAAACTATCTCAATATACAAACGACTATGATAAAACAGCCGATTTTATAGTAAATCGTTTTGAAGAAAGAGGTTGGAAAGGTTTAGGAGAAAACCAATTGGTTACTTTAGATAAAGTGAAATCGATTGTAGAAATGAGCTACTAGTCGCAGTATTTTGTCTTAGTTAAAAACTGAAAACTAAAAAAAGGCGTTCTTAAAACTTATTAAGGACGCCTTTTTACAATACTAAAACAAAACTAACTAACTCAATTCTTTGTAAATTCATTTAACTAAAATTCTAATTCATAAACTACTACAACGTAAGAATCAGCTACTTATTGTATATTTTGTAAAAAAAAATTATTTTTTTCTTATTAGAATTTAAACTAATAAAAAACGAGATAGTTTCTGTATATTTTGATATGTATTTTTCATACCAAAAGCGTTTGTTAGCATGAATTTTTCGTACTATTCGTATAATATTAGTACTTTTGATAAAAATTAATAATTATAATGAGCGAAAATTTAAAATTTGCAGTAATTGGTGGTGGAAGCTGGGCAACCGCCATTGCAAAAATGTTATGTGTAAATCTTTCCGAAATTTCGTGGTACATGCGTAATGACGCTGCTATCGAACACATTAACAAATACAAACACAATCCGAATTACTTAAGTTCGGTAGAGTTTGATACTACTAAATTAAAGCTTACTAATAATATAAATGAAGCCGTAGAATATGCTGATTATATTATTTTTGCTATTCCATCGGCTTTCCTAAATGCCGAATTAGAAAAATTAACAGTTTCACTAGAAAATAAAGTTATTTTCTCGGCTATTAAAGGAATTGTTCCAGAAACAAGTTTAATTGTTGGAGAACATTTTCATATAAAATATGATATCCAGTATTACAACATTGGTGTTATTACAGGACCTTGTCATGCTGAAGAAGTTGCTCTTGAGAGACTATCTTATTTAACAATTGCATGCGGAGATTCTACTAAAGCTAGTGTTGTTGCCAAGAACTTATCTGGAAATTATATAAAAGCCAAGATATCTGATGATATTATAGGTACTGAGTATGCTGCAATGCTTAAAAATATTTATGCAATTGCTGCCGGAATTGCCCATGGCTTAGGTTATGGCGATAATTTTCAATCGGTTATAATGAGTAATGCCATTCGTGAAATGAAAAAATTCATTAAGAAAGTGCATAAAATGAAACGTAACATTAATGACTCTGCTTATCTGGGTGATTTATTAGTTACAGGATATTCTGTTTTTTCTAGAAACCGAATGTTTGGAAATATGATTGGAAAAGGTTACACTGTAAAAAGCGCTATGATGGAAATGAGCATGATTGCCGAAGGGTATTATGCTACCAAAAGTGCCTATAAACTAAACCAAGGTTATGGTGCAAAAACACCAATTATCGATGCCGTTTATGCTATTTTATATGAAGGTAAAGATGCTAAAACTGTTTTCAAGAAACTTACTGATGTATTGGATTAGTATTTAGTTACAGTTTTCAGTTTCTGTTTGCGGTGAAAAATAGTAACAGTAAAAACAGTGGAGGTTTTCAGTCTCAGTTTGTGGTGAAAAATAAAAAATATAGAGTATCTACTACTTTAAAAGAATAAAAAAAGAGTCAAAGCGATTTATTTCGTCTTGACTCTCTTTTTATTTATTTGAACCTCTTTACTGTTTTACTGCAACTGAAAACTGAGACTGAAAACTTCTACTTCACTATAACGCCATCTACAAACAAGATAGGCACTTCTTCACAGAAATCTTCGTGTATGGAATGTGCTTTAAAAATATATTTCTTGTCGTATAATGTGTTTCCGATAAAAAAAGTAACCATAAACTCATTGTTTAAAGCTAATACACTTTTTTCTACCATTTCGATCTTTACTACTGAAACCGATGGAACCTCAACAAAGGCATGACGCAAAAGTGACGTTTTTTTCATTTCGCCATCGATTGTTCCAAAAGCTTTTGAAACGACCATTACACTTTCAATATTAAAATCACTGTCATTGACAAGATAAGCATACCATACTTTCTCCATAAAATCGTCGCTCCATTCCTGAACAACGGCCATAAAAATATTCTCTACTTCTGGAATAATTATATCTTTTTTCATAGTTGTAAAAAGTTATAAAGTCATAAAGTCGAAAGCTTCATGTTTTGAAACTTTCGACTTTACAAATTTTGGACTTAAATTATATGTTTGATTTAAATTGCTCTAAGAATCTAACGTCGTTTTCGTAAAACATACGAATATCACCAATCTGGTATAACAACATTGCGATACGCTCTACTCCCATACCAAATGCAAAACCATTATATTCTTCTGGGTTGATATCACAATTTTTCAATACGTTTGGATCTACCATTCCACATCCTCCAATTTCTAACCAACCTGTTCCTTTGGTGATACGGTAATCGGTTTCGGTTTTTAAACCCCAATAAATATCAATCTCGGCGCTAGGTTCTGTAAACGGAAAATATGACGGACGTAAACGGATTTTTGATTTCCCGAACATTTCTTTAGTAAAATAAAGCAATGTTTGTTTTAAATCGGCAAACGAAACATCTTTATCAATATACAATCCTTCTACCTGATGGAAGATACAGTGTGATCTTGACGAAATAGCTTCGTTACGGAAAACACGTCCTGGAGAAATAGTACGAATAGGCGGTTTATGATTTTCCATATAACGCACCTGAACTGATGATGTATGCGTACGCAACAAAACATCAGGATTTGTTTGTATAAAAAATGTATCCTGCATATCACGTGCCGGATGATATTCCGGAAGGTTTAATGCCGTAAAGTTATGCCAATCGTCTTCGATTTCCGGACCTTCGGAAACGTTAAAACCAATGTTAGCAAAAATATCTATAATTTGGTTTTTCACGATTGATATCGGGTGACGAGAACCAATAATTACTGGCTCGGCAGCACGAGTTAAATCTCCGTAAATACCTTTAATTTCTTCTTTGCTTTCTAAAGCTTCAACTATTGTTTTTACTTTATCTTCCGCAGCTGTTTTTAAAGCGTTTATAACCTGTCCAAATTCCTTTTTCTGGTCATTTGGTACCGTTTTAAATTCAGCAAAAAAATCGTTTAAAACACCTTTTTTTCCAAGAAATTTAATGCGGAATGCTTCTAACTCTTCCTTATTTTCAGTTGAAAAAGCTTGAGCTTCCCCAATATATTCTTTTATCTTATCTATCATTTTCATTCCGTAATTGAGAATACAAATTTACATAATTTGTTTCAAGTTTAAAGTCTAAAGTTTAAAGTTTCCTTTGCAAATCGTAATAATATTAACAAATAAAACGAGTAAGCCTGACAAAAATATAAACTTGATTAAAGTAGTAATCCATTTTCTATTGCAAAAACAAGTTTAATCTATAACTATTTTATCAAACTTATTTTACTTTCAATTTCCTTTACTCTATTTAACCAAAAGGTTATTCCTTCCTGATTCTTAACAATTTCTTTTTTAGAATTAGATGAAACCTTACCTAATTCATGCCAATTTTTTTGATAATCTTTCTCTCTTTCCTGTTTATTGGTAGGCTCTGTTCTTGAACGCCAAAAATTAATATTCTTAAGATAAGTATCTCTTAAGTTTTCAAAATACTCGATTAATTTTTCTTTAGAATTAGGTATATAACCTGGTCCGCTACATCCGCAAGAATGAAATGCAATTCCAACTGAATACAGACTTTTAATATGTTCCCATTTTTTTACATCATCTTTTTTAGGTGATTCAAAATCAAGTCCCATATTAGCCATTAATTCTCCACATTCTGGACACTTTGCTTCCTGAACAGATTTCTCTCCTCTTTCTATATCAGACATCAATCTTCTTTTAAATGTCTTACGACAATCAAAACAAGCGTAATGTGGCTTATAGGAAACCATTGCGTATCTACACATATTTTTTTAGTTTACAGTAGCAGTGTTAAGTGTTCAGTCGCGTTTTACAGTTTAGCACACGCTGAAAACTGAGACTGAACACTGAATACTAATAAAACTACTCTATAAGTTTTCTTTCTAAAAAGTAACTCACAATTGCTTCTTTCATTAAAACCGATTGTTCTCCCGCTTTTAATGGTGGTAATTCTTCTTTTACCTTATAATGTGGCCAACCTTCCTCATCAAAAAACTCAAATTCATAAAAACCATAAGGCTCTAATAACCTACAAATAGCAATATGCATGAGGTTTAATTTTTCGTCTTTTTTAAATTCACGATGTAATTTCCCTAGTTCTTGTACTCCAATTAAATAAATTATGGAATCTAAATCTAGGTTTTCTCCTTGTGAAAATTGATCGGAAAGTATATTTACAAGCTGTTCCCAGCGTTCTTTAAGTTGTGCGTCTCTTGACATTTTTATAGGTGTGAATTATGAATTATGAATTATAAATTCAAAAGTCATAAAATTTAGTTTGCAAAGATACGGACTTCAAATCCAAACACCTTAAAAAATTAAACGTATAGATTCATAGATTTAACGTTCTAAAAAGGATCATTTTGAGACAATGCTTTTGTCTATTGATTCCGAAAAATCAAAAACATCAACATTTAAAACCTCTGAACCTTTGCATCTCTGAACCTCCGAACCTAAAAAACAGATAATTCTTCTATATTTGCGCCTTTATTAAACAAAAACAGGAATATGAGTTTTTTCGATATGATTTTGGGTGTTTTATTGGCATACGGTTTATACCAAGGTATTAAAAACGGGCTTTTTGTAGAAGTTGCTTCTTTTATCTCTTTATTACTTGGGATTTACCTAGCAATAAAATTTTCGTCTTTAATGAAAGAAATCATCATGAAACATGTATCATGGAACCCAAATACAATCCAGATTACAGCTTTTATCCTAACCTTTATTCTAGTAGTTATCGCAGTATATTTATTAGCTAAATTTTTAACCGGAATTGCTGATTTTGCTCAACTGGGATGGCTAAATAAACTAGGCGGAGGTCTTTTTAGAATTCTAAAAACGATTCTTATTTTGAGTATTGTTTTTAGTCTTTTCGAAAAAATAAATTTCAATCATACTTTTGCAAAAAAAGAAACATTAGACAAATCGATATTTTATAATCCGATACAAAAAATAGCTGGTTTTATTTATCCATCTATAGAAAACTGGTATGATACGTTAAAGAAAAGCGAGGCCGAAAAAGAGTCTTCGGCAACTAAAGAATCATAATTATTCTTAGATTATAAAAACACTTGTTTTGCTTTAAACTTAAATTTTAGAATAAACATTCAAGAGTGTAAAAAACAGCCGAATCCATCTTTTATTTCTTAAAGATTCAACAATAATACATCAAGATTCTACAATCCAAAAGTTTGCATTATCTTTGCCGATTAATGACGCGCCTGTATGGCACAGCCATACTATAAAATCACAACAAAAAATACTTAAACTCGTATAGAGAATTGATATAAAAGAAAATGAAAAATATACGTAACTTTTGCATTATTGCACACATTGATCACGGAAAAAGTACACTTGCCGATCGCTTACTAGGCGCAACACAAACCGTTACTGCACGTGAAGAAAAAGCGCAATTGCTTGATAATATGGACTTGGAACGTGAACGCGGAATTACCATAAAGAGTCACGCCATCCAGATGGAATATACTTATAAAGGAGAGGAATATATCCTGAATTTAATTGATACTCCCGGACACGTTGACTTTTCATACGAAGTTTCACGATCAATTGCTGCCTGCGAAGGGGCACTTTTAATTGTTGATGCTGCACAAAGTATACAAGCTCAAACAATTTCAAATTTATATTTGGCTCTGGAAAACGATTTGGAAATTATTCCAATCTTAAACAAAGTCGATTTACCAAGCGCAAATCCTGAAGAAGTTAGCGATGATATCGTAGATTTATTAGGATGTAAACTAGAAGAAATTATTCATGCCTCTGGTAAAACAGGTTTAGGTGTCGAAAATATATTAGCAGCAATTATCGAAAGAATTCCTCCTCCAAAAGGAGAAATCGATGAGCCTTTACAAGCTTTGATTTTTGACTCTCACTACAATCCATTTAGAGGAATTGAAGTTATTTTCCGTGTAAAAAACGGACAAATTAAAAAAGGGCAAAAAATTAAATTCATGGCCACAGGTAATGAATATTTTGCTGATGAAATTGGAACTTTAAAATTAAATCAAGTTCCAAAAAGTGTTATTTCCGCAGGTGATGTTGGTTATTTAATTTCTGGTATTAAAGAAGCTAAAGAAGTAAAAGTTGGGGATACCTTAACGGATGCGAAAAACCCAACAACTAATATGATTACTGGTTTTGAGGATGTAAAACCAATGGTATTTGCTGGGATTTATCCTGTAGATACAGAAGATTACGAGGAGTTACGTAACTCGATGGAAAAACTACAATTGAACGATGCTTCATTAGTATTTTTACCTGAAAGTTCTGCGGCTTTAGGATTCGGTTTCCGTTGTGGATTCTTAGGAATGTTACACATGGAGATTATTCAGGAAAGATTAGAACGTGAGTTTAATATGACTGTAATTACTACAGTTCCTAACGTTTCTTACTTGGCTTATACCAAAAAAGAACCTACTGTAGGATTTGTGGTAAACAATCCTTCTGATTTACCAGAACCATCAAAATTAGATCACGTAGAAGAACCTTATATCAAAGCAACAATTATCACCAAATCTGATTTCGTAGGTAATGTTATGTCTTTGTGTATAGAAAAACGTGGTTTAATTACCAACCAAACATATTTAACTACCGAAAGAGTTGAGTTGACTTTTGATATGCCTCTTGCCGAAATTGTATTTGATTTTTATGATCGTCTTAAAACGGTTTCAAAAGGATATGCTTCGTTTGATTACGCACCAATTGGAATGCGAACTTCAAGCTTAGTAAAAGTTGATATTTTATTAAATGCTACAATTGTCGATGCTTTATCTTCTTTAATTCACGTAGATAATGCTTACCACATTGGTAAAAAAATGTGTGAAAAACTAAAAGAATTAATTCCACGTCAGCAGTTTGATATTCCGATTCAGGCAGCAATTGGAGTAAAAGTGATTTCTCGTGAAACTATAAAAGCATTACGTAAAGACGTTACTGCAAAATGTTATGGTGGAGATATTTCGCGTAAGCGTAAATTACTTGAAAAACAGAAAAAAGGTAAAAAACGTATGCGTCAGGTAGGAAACGTTGAGATTCCTCAAGAAGCATTTATGGCTGTTTTAAAATTGAACGACTAGTTTTTTTATTTTAGATAAAAGAAGAAAGAGAATAGAATATAGATGAACCCAATAACTAACGTTATTGGGTTTTTTTATGCTCTTTTAAATCCCTACGGCCCACAAAACCTAAATAAACCACTACATATCAACGCATTGTTAATTAAATAATGGATAAAATCTCACTTTATTAAGTATTTATTTGTAAGTTTTTAATTATTTTTACATATATGAATTAATCAGATTTTATTTAAACAATTTAAAAGCAATGATTATGAAAACAAAAATCACAACACTTGTAGCGTTATTTACATTTTGTTTTGCAAACGCACAACAGAAAGAAGTAGAAGAAGAAGTAAAAACAGCAAAAGGAGTTCAGTTCGAAAAAGGAAACATGTTTATTGAGGGTTCAATTAAAATCAACACTGGAGGTCAAGCCGATTTTTACGGTTTCAGTCCAAAATTCGGGTACTTCTTAGATGACAAAATAGCTATTGGAGCTAAATTAAATTATTCTGACAACAAGATTAAAACACCCGAATCAAAAACTACTGTCTTTGGAATTGGTGCTTTTGCCAGATACTATTTTTTACAATTAGATTCTAAACGTTTCAAAGCATATGGTGAAGCTGGACTTGGATATGGTCGTAACAGAGTAGAGACTCCTTTAATTGATGATACAAGCAATAGTATTACTGCAGATATTAATGTAGGACTAAACTATTTTGTTACAAGAAACATAGCTGTAACTTTTACATTAGCAAATGTTCTATCTTACAACAGTGTTTCACCTGAAAACGGACCTTCTTCAAACACATTCCAGTTAAACATTAACTTATTTGAGAATGTTTTCGACCAACCTCAATTTGGATTACTTTATAAATTTTAAATAAATAATCCGATTAACGAAATAAAGGCAACCTTATAAGGTTGCCTTTATTATTTTATCATTTCTGATTTTTTTTTTAATCCCACAATCTTCAAAGGGCAGTTATGTTGTTATAAAATTGAATAACTTGATTTTTTTTTTAAATAAACTGCACAGAAGCTTACTGCTCAACTATTCAAATTTCAATAAATAAATGGTGAATTTACCTTACCGTCTCTTATTGACCATACGGTCCATCCACGACGATCTCTTACTTCTAAGCCTCCTAGATTAGTCAGAGTTATATAAGAACCTACAGACCCCGTTTTACCTGTTGTTTCTGTACTCCATAATGCCTTCGTTCCACCAAAATAAGTTGCGAAATTACCGTCAGTCTGCATATCAACATGTGCAATATCCCCTATACCCCCTGTTCCAATTCTATTTGTTTGCCAAATTATTATCCCTCTCTCTTCAAGCACAAGATTTCCATTTTTCTTTAATGTTAATGTATACCAATAATTATTAGAAATAAGAAACTCTCCCGCTTTTAAACTTTGGCCTGAGGCCAATCTGTCAGTAATAATAGAAGTCGGGGCGGGATATAATGTTGCCGCTGATACTTTATCTTCATTCGATAAAACATTATTCCAAGAAGAAGAATATCCATTAAAGGTCAAAAAGCTTGGAAAAGAGTAAAGCATAATCGATTTCTCATCAAAATTAGTATAGTCTACTGTAGAAGTTGAAAATTTATTTAGAATATTATGGTCAACTTCTGCCTTATCCCAACCTGCCAACGCATAATAATTATATGCTGCAGCTGCATTCCATTGGATTGGTGCTGTAGGATTTTGATGCTCATGCGCAAATCCTAAGGCATGTCCAAATTCATGAATGATAACACGACTAAATTCCTCTTCAGAAGTACTATTATCAAACCATCCAAAGTTCATTGATGGTGAATTCTGTGCGGTGTTATAACATCCAACGCCAATGCTAGACCAAGATCCCTGATCACCATTCCATTTGAAACTAATTTTAATTGCAGCATCACCAAATGTCACCCATTCATACTTTAGATTTGCATGTTGTAGCCATACACTAGCATATTGCTTCACTTTATTCTGTAAATAAGTATCTCCATTCAAAAACTTGATTCTTATAGTCTGCCCTGGCATCCAGTAAGAGCCTTTATAGGAAACTCTTCCTGTGGGACTTACATCAAAATCAGGTTCTATTGTTGTACAAGATCTAAAAGGAGTTATTCCTAGTTCATCATTTGAAAATGATTCTAAAGATTCACTATTGCAGGAAACTAATATTGCCAAAAACAATAAGATAAGATACTTTTTCATAATAATTTAATTTTTAAAATTAAGTATAAATATAAGTAAATATTTACACATGTTAAAAAATTAACAAAAAAAAACACCTTAACGTACAATAATACAAATCCTGAAAACGGATCTTCATCTAGTAGTTTTGAGCTAAACATCAACCTATTTAATAATATTTTTGCACAACCTAAATTTGGATTACTTTATAAATTTTAATACTAGTTTAGAAATCTACTCTAGGTTTTAGAAAATAAAGTACAGCATATAGAAAAGCCCAATAACTTTCGTTATTGGGTTTTTTAGTTTAACAGTTTTATAATTTAAAGCAATAAAAACGAAACCTTTGTATCTTTGAACCTCTGTACCTATAAAAACTCAAAAGAAAAATGCTCGATGAATCCCCAAAACGATTTGACCGAATTGTTGCAATTCTTATTCAGCTACAATCTAAAAAGATTGTAAAAGCACAAGAACTAGCCAATCGTTTCGAAGTAAGTTTAAGAACAATTTACCGTGACATTCGCACTCTAGAAGCATCTGGCGTTCCTATTTATAGCGAAGCTGGTGTTGGTTATGCTTTGATGGATGGTTATCGATTACCGCCAGTTATGTTTACCCGAGAAGAAGCTAGTAGTTTTATTGCTGCTGAAAAATTGATGCAAAAATTTACTGATACTACTTTGGGAAATCATTATGCTTCGGCAATGTATAAATTAAAATCTGTGCTTAAAAGCGACGATAAAGATTGGGTTTCTACAATTGAATCGAGTGTTTTAATGCAATCTACCGAGAAACTTTTTAACGATAAATCTCCAAATACACTCACTTTACTTTTTGAAAGTATTGCCGAAAAGAAACAAGTTATTCTTTCTTATCAAGCTTTTACTTCAGACGGAATTACAGAAAGAAATATTGAACCAGTTGGCATTTTTCATGATCACAATAATTGGTATGTTATAGGATATTGCCATTTGCGCACCGATTATCGCCAGTTTAGAACAGACCGTGTACATAGCATAAAAAAAACAGAAAAAGATTTTACATTAGAACATGATTCTCTTGAAACTTATTTGAATAAAAATGAAACTATCCCAACTACCAAAGTGCGCATTCTGATTGATAAAAAGATAGCAAGATATTTATCGCACGAACGAAAATACCATGGTTTCATCTCCGAAAAAGAAATCGATGGGAATATCGAGATGACTTTTATGAGCCGAGATATTGAAAGTGGCTTTCCGCGTTGGTTCTTAATGTTTGGAGATTACGCTACAATTCTGGAACCTGAGCGATTAAAAACACGAACTTTAGAGTTATTAGAAATTAACAGACAAAGACTTTTATAAAAAAACTCCTAAAATGAGATTTCATTTTAGGAGTTTTTTCTATATCAAATATTCGTAATTTTTATTGCTGAGCATGAACAACATTATAAAAATTATAATCTGTATTTGATGCATCTGTAATACCAATATTACGACCAATTGTAACTATCTGCCCTCGATGATACGTACCATGGTTTACAACCTGCAATAAATAATCACATATTGGCAACTCACATTGAAACCAAGGACTTTCAATTTTAATTTTTCTGGATAATTCTTCTTCTGAAAGTGATTTGATATATTCAGACAAACGAGCTGATCTATTTACTAATCCTTCAAATATTTCCTTAGTTATCAATTCTGTGTTTTCTCTTTTATCAAATTCAGAAGTCTCTGCTATTATCGAATACCAATATTCTTCGGTTGCCCAAATATGATTGAGTGTTTTAATAATACTAGAATAACTCGAAGCTACTTCTTTATGAAGCAGTTCGTCTGATTTTACAGAAAGCCAATTAACAAATTGCTGATTTACCCATAAATTATAGTCTGCATAATTTGTCATTATTTTTTTTAAGCTCATGATAATTTATTTTAGTTTTTCTGAATAAGAATTGATTTGAAAATATAATTTGATTGATGATTGAAAGGATTATTTAATTCTAATTATCTTTCCCAGAAAAAAGGAGGCTCAATACCTAATGCTCTTAGATAAACATACCCTTGTCCGCGGTGGTGCACTTCATTATCGATAAAATATAAGATATTCTGAACGATCGGAAATTCATATTGTCCAAACAAATTAAAATTTTCACTAAAATCTTCTATCTTTAATTGCTCCCAATATTTATTAATCTCATCGGTAGATTCATCCCATTTTTCAAGGTATTGCGCTTTAAAAATTAATTTCTCTTCTCCTTCTTTAAAAGGCTGACTGTCTCGATTTACGATACTTTTTAAGGCTGGTGCCGCAATCGCCAAAAGTTCATCTGTCAATTTTGAAAAAGGACGCATTCCGCCAATAGAAAATTCAAAGAAATCTTTTTCAGGAAAAGCTTCAATTACATGACGTGTCAATGCGCGATGACCTTGCCAATGTTTTAATAAATCTTCTGGAGTAATAACTTGTGCTGCTAGTGTTTTCATAATTTTAAAGTTTTGATTTTTTATTACTTCAAAAGTAAATCGAGTCGGTGACAACAGTTTGTCAGTAGTGATTTTATTTTTTAAAATTATTTCAAAAATAAAACATAAACAACTAATAATCAAACAT
>NZ_NCWQ01000038.1:0-35946 GCF_002156885.1 Flavobacterium sp. AJR
CTGCAGTTTTTACGGTTAGTGTGCCTGTATAAGTACCTGCAATTGTACCCGCTGGAACAACTATCGTAATTGGACTTGCTGGTAATGAAGCATCTGTCACTGCTGCAAAAGTATTTGTAGGCGATGCATTCCAAATAATGCTATATGTTGTGGGAGTGCCTGATGTAGCACTATAACTTAATGTAGTATTCTGAGCACTTGCGCTAGGACAAACTGTTGCCGCAGCTGCTGCTAATGTTATTGTTGGAGTCGGATTTACTGTCACTGTAAAAGATGAGCCTGAACTACTGACACAACCTGCTGCAGTTTTTACGGTTAGTGTGCCCGTATAAGTACCTGCAATTGTACCTGCTGGAACAACAATTGTAATAGGACTTGCTGGTAATGTAGCATCTGTCACTGCTGCAAAAGTATTTGTGGGAGACCCATTCCAAGTAATGCTATACGTTGTGGGAGTACCCGATGTAGCGCTATAACTTAATGTAGTATTTTGTGCACTAACACTAGGACATACACTTGTTGTAGCTGCTGCTAATGTTATAGTTGGAGTCGGATTTACCGTTACTGTAAAAGTTGAGCCTGAACTACTAACACAACCCCCTGCATTTTTTACAGTTAGTGTTCCTGTATAAGTACCAGCAACTGTACCCCCGGGAACAACAATTGTAATTGGACTTGCAGGTAATGTAGCATTAGTAACAGCTGCAAAAGTATTTGTTGGCGATACATTCCAAACAATACTATAGGTTGTTGGAGTATTTGTTGTTGCGCTATAACTTAATGTTGTATTTTGTGCACTTGCACTGGAACAGACTGTGGCTGCTGAGGCCGCCAATGTTATCGTTGGCAAAGCGCTTACTGTTATTGTAGCTGCATTATTAGAGGTCGGGCTAGACGAACAAGACCCTGATGTAAGCGCAGTAACTGTTATAGTACTAGATCCTGCTGTAGTTAATCCTGTTGCTGTAAAAACTCCAGTTCCTGCTGTACTAACGGTCATGTTTGCAGTTAATCCCGTACCACCAGCACTTGGACTACTCCTATTATAGGTAACTACATAATTACCAACGGGCAACAATACAGCACTCGAGGTTAATGTTACTGTAGATGTTGTCCCTACTGACAAACACACATCTGTTGCTGCTGTACCTGTTACATCATATGTAGGACATATATAAGTAACTTTTATTTGTCCATTTCCTCCATTTCCTCCTTTAAAATTACTCAATAATATTCCTAACGCTCCACTACCTCCTGAACCTGGTGCTCCACCTGGATTACCTGCTCCTCCTAAAAGTACCCCAGCTCCTCCTCCACTTCCTCCTGCTACTGCAGCACCAGCCGTCCCATTTACTGCATTATTCCCATTTGAACCAGTTCCTGCACTACCACCTCCACCTCCAGAATATAATGTTCCCAAAAGAAGTACTCCTGTTGCACCACTACCTCCAGAAAAACTTGTTCCTATTCCTGAAGCTACTCCTGCTGCTCCTCCTGCTCCATAACCTGAATTCCCATTTTTTCCCCCTACTCCACCATTGGCTATTACTGTAGAAAAACTTGTTGCACTACCCGCACCTCCATCAATACCTCCACTTGCCGATGTCCCTCCAGCTCCAACTGTATAATTTAATACCGTGCTTGGACTTGTTGCAAGCACAACCTTACCATAAGCTCCGCCTCCACCTCCACCTCCGCTAAAAATAGAAAGAACCGCACTAACTCCACCTCCGGCACCTCCGGCACCCCAACACTCTGTTGTTAATGAAGTGACCCCAGCAGGTACAACAAAAGTACCACTACCAGGAGTTGAAAATGTGTTTGTAGTCTGAGACCACGAATAAGTAATAATAAAAACGAAAAACAAAGATAATTTTAGTCTCATAATAGTAGGTTTTAATGATAAAAAAAATCAATTAACTCTTTGTAATATTTATGAGTGGTATTGAAAAGGTGTTGATACTGATTGAAGATTTATCAGCATCATATTCTTTTCTCAAAAAAAATCATACAACGTAACTTATTAGGGCAAAGATACTTATGCAATACATTCTTAAATTTAACTAAAAATTCTTAAAAGAAGTTCATATATTGTTCATATTATCATGTATTACAACGTTTAAAATTGAGGTTTTATCATATATTTAACAAATTACAAGGCAATACCTCTCAATTATCACAATTTGATATAAAAATATCTATCTCTACTAGATGATTTACATAAGTCTTTTTAAGTAAGATTATTTCGAAATAGACTTTCGAGGCAAAACAAGTTTTTGAAAAAAAATTAAAGCTTTACATTTGTTCTTTATTCAATACTAAAACTACAATAGACTATATGAAAACGGATTGTACTCCTAAAGAAGCATTACAAAAACTAGAACATTTTTGTGCTTATCAGGAACGTTGTCATGACGAGGTGGTATCTAAGCTATATAGTCTAAAAATGACACCAGACGAAATAGACTCTATTGTGGTACAACTCATTACAGATAACTTTCTAAATGAAACTCGTTTTGCTTGTAGTTTTGCACAAGGAAAGCATCGCATAAAGCAATGGGGAAAAATAAGAATTGTAAACGAACTTAAAGCACGTCATATTACATCAACCAATATCAACCTTGCACTTGCAGGAATTAGTAATGATGAATATCTAGAAACATTTGAAAAATTAACGCAAAAATGTTGGGATAATTTACACGAAAACAATCAACTCAAAAAACGCAAGAAATTTTGTGATTATGTATTGCGCCGAGGTTTTGAAAGCAATATGGTTTATGAAAAAGTAAAGGAACTTGAAACCAATGTCAAGTAGTTTTTATATTTAAGTATAGATAAATCTTCGGCTCCGTTCAAACAGACAATCTGCATCAAATTACTTACATCAAATCTGTAAAATTTGTCTAACAGAGTCTACATATTTATTAGGCTCTTTCGAGTAAAATACTCACGGCATTTCCTCCAAAACCAACCGCATTTATCAATACCTTTTTTATAGGTTTCATTTGTTGTTGTGCTTCCGCAAAAGGAACTCCTATAAATGTATTGTGGTGCATCATTAAGATTGCCATTTCTACACTCAATATTCCCGAAGCCCCAAAAGTATGTCCAATCTTCCATTTATTAGTGGTAAGCAGAGGAAGTTTAGTCTCGGCAAATATCTTTTGGATTGCTTTATATTCTGTTAAATCTCCTTTTATAGTTCCTGGAGCATGCATAACAATCACATCTACATCTTCTGGATTAATTCCTTCCAGAGCCATTTTCATTGATTTTTGAAAACAAGTAGCTTCAGCAGAGATCGATATATTGTGTTCTAAAACTTCTGTAGCATATCCCACACCTATAACATAAGCAATAGCGTTTTCTTTTTCTCCAGCTTCAATACAACATACTGCAGCCCCTTCTCCCAGAACCATAGTATTTTGAGTTTTATTTAAATCGAATGCTAGATTTGGCCATTTATCGGTATTCAAATCTGCCCGAGAATAAATTTTTAAAGCTCGCATTTGTGCAATCGTAAAATCTGTTAATGGAGCTTCGCTTCCTCCAACCAAAAATTTATCAACCATTCCTGCTCTTAACCATGCCACCCCGTTTAGTAAAGCGTGTAAAGCTGTTGAACAAGTTATTGAATGCGAAATTTCTGGACCCGAACTTTGTAAATCGTGCGCTATCCAAGAAGAGATATTGCCTAATGTAGTTGTTGGAGAAGCTAATGTTTGTGCTTTTCCGGTTTCTAAATATTCCTGAAAATGTTTTTCGAATAAATCGGTAGCTCCACGAGAAGAACCTATATTAATCCCGAAAACAGCATCAGAATCCCAACCTGAATTTTTTATTGCTTCTCGAGACGCCGCCAAAGCAAACAAAACACTATTATCAAGAAATTTATATTTGATGTCCGAATTACGCACTTGTTCCACAATTTGCTTAGAATCTGTAGTAAGTGCAGCAACAGGAGTTTCTTGCTTATCTAGTTGCTGTACAGTAAAACAATGTTTGTTATTTAAGTAATTCTCCCAAATATCTTTTGGATTATTTCCTAAAGGTGAAATAGAAGAAAAGGCTGTTATGGCAATTTTTTTATTCAATGTCAATATTTTATTTAATCGAAAATTCGCAAGGTTTTAATAATTAAATCCAAAAGTCTAACTAATCTAATAGTCTAAAAATCTAAGAAGTCTAAATTTATCAAACCATTTCTAGAGCTTCTTCAATAATCGAATATACCTTTTCAAGCTGCTCATCACTAATAATGTATGGCGGCAAAATGTAAACTATATTCCCCACTGGTCTTAGAACAACTCCTTTATCAATAAAGAAATTATAAAGCTTCGTTCTCATCGAACCGTAATAACTTTCTTCTGAATTAGATTTTATTTCCAATGCAAAAATAACTCCTAAAACTCTGGTTGTAATAACTTTTGAGTGATTTTTTATTTTATCCTGAAAATGTAAATGGCTTTTATTTATACGCACAATATTAGCTTGCATTTCCTCTGTTTGTAGCAAATCGATACTTGCCAGAGCAGCAGCACATCCTGTAGGGTTAGCCGTAAAAGTATGCCCATGAAACAATGCTTTATTAATATCATCATCGTAAAACGCATCAAAAACTTCTTGGGTAAAAGTCGTAATAGCCATCGGGATAGTTCCTCCTGTTAATGCTTTCGAAAGACATATCATATCTGGGTTTTCATCCAGATAATCCATCGCAAATGTTTTTCCTGTTTTACCAAAGCCCGTCATAACTTCATCGGCAATAGTAAGAACATTATTTGCTGCACAAATCTGGATTAAAGTTGCCAATGCATCCGGCTCATACATTACCATTCCAGCTGCTCCTTGCACCAAAGGTTCAAAAATAAATCCTGCACAATTCTTATCTCTTATTACTTCTTTTAAAGCATCAAAACTTACTTGCTCTTGTCCTTTTACAGGAACAGGAATTCTAACCACATCTATAAACATCCCCTGAAAAGCTTGTGTATAAAATGAAATTCCGCTTGCGGCCATTGCAGCAAAGGTATCTCCATGAAAAGCATTTTCAAAAGCAATAATAGTGGTACGTTTTTCTCCTTTATTAAAAAAATATTGTAAAGCTACTTTTATCGCAACTTCTACCGCTGTAGAACCATTGTCTGAAAAAAATATTTTCTGTTGGTTCTTTGGTAAAATTTCGATGAGTCTTTCGGCAAGAACAATTGCTGGTTCATGTGTAAAACCGCCAAACAAAACGTGTTCCAGAGTAGTTAATTGTTTGTAAATCGCATCGGCAATAAAACGATTACTATGCCCAAAGGGGTTAACCCACCAAGAGGCAATCGCATCTATATATTCTTTATTGTTTTCGTCCCAAAGTAATGCGCCTTCTCCTCTAGAAATGGCGATAGGAACTGCTGCGGTTTTATGTTGGGTATAAGGATGCCAAAGGTATTGGCTGTCTTTTTCAGATAATGTCATTTTATTTAGAATATAGAAAATAGAGTTTAGAAAGAAAAGACTAAACATCTATAGATTTTAGCAAAGATAGGAAAGTCTATTTTCTTTATTCCATAATCTCGCCTCTACATTCCATCGCTTTCATCTACAATCTTTTCTCAATCCTCTTGCTTCTGTTCTCTTGTCACTAATTTCTCCTTCTATAAACCAAGCAAATTTCCTCTAAATAAATCGGCATATTCTTTAATAACGTTTTGATCAAAATAAGGCTCTTCATCAATTCGACCAATACATTTTATTCCGGTACTATTAAGAATAATTGCTTCGGAAGATTTGTTTTCGCTTCCGCTAAAAATAATTCCTGCAATATTTAATTTTCGATTCTTCAATGCTTCAATAGTCAGCAATGTATGATTAATACTTCCTAAATAATGTCTCGAAACCACAATTACTTTATAATCTGGCTGAATTAAATCAATAACAAATTTTTTATCATTTAATGGAACAAAAAGCCCTCCAGCACCTTCTACAACCAAATTATTATTGCTTGTTGGCTCAACTATTTCTTTTAAATCAATAGTAACACCATCAATTTTTGCTGCCAAGTGCGGACTTGCTGGCGTATTTAAAGCATAGGCATTTTTATGAAACTGAGACTTATTATTTGAAATTCTTGATTGAACTTTTGCCGTATCTGAATTCTCTAAATCCCCTGCTTGAATCGGTTTCCAATAATCTGCCTCTAATGCTTCTACAATTATAGCCGAAGCAATTGTTTTACCAACATCGGTGGATATTCCTGTTATAAATAATTTCATAGATTGGCACACGGATAACACAGATTAACTGATTATCACAGATTTTTTAGTTTGTTTTTTATCGTTTGTATATATAATTCGCTTGAATTCTGGGTCTTCTCCAAAATTCAAGAGTAATCCAACTTCAATTTCGGTTGCTTTCAAATAATTCATTAGCTGTGCTATGTGTACATTCATAAGTAACTCACAGGCTTTGAGTTCAACTATAACTTTGTCCTCAACTAATAAATCTGCATAATATTCTCCAACTAATTGACTCTTAAAATAAACTCTAATTTGCTTTTGAGCTTCAACTTTGTACCCCAACGATTTTAGTTCAAAGTACATTGCGTTTTGATACACTTTCTCAAGAAAACCATAACCAAGTTGATTGTAAACTGCATAATATGCTTTTAAAATTGAATCTGTAATTTTTTTATGAAGTAAGCCAGCCATAATCAATCCGTGTTAGTCTGTAGAATCTGTATTATCCGTGGGCTAATATACGACGTTACTTAGCAAAAGCAACACTTCCGAAATTTCTTCATAAGTATTATAACTATGAATACAAAAACGCAATCTTTCCTGTCCTTCCGGAACTGTTGGTGATACGATTGCTTTTACATCAAACCCTTTATCCAGCATTTTTTTAGCAACTTCTTTTACATTTTCGTTACCAGGAATAATTGCTGATTGAATAGCCGATTTGCTACGAACAAACATGGATTGTAACCCTAGAAGTTTTTTTTGTTGGTTGAAGTAAACGATGTTTTGGCGTAGTTTTTCGATGGTTTCTTTTTCTATTTCCAATTGCTGATAGGCAATAAAAATAGTTGCCACGGAATGTGGAGATAATCCTGTGGTATAAATAAAACTTCTTGCAAAGTTAACGAGGTATTCTTTTAGTTCTCCCGAACCAAGAACTGCTGCTCCATGACAGCCTAAACCTTTACCAAAAGTCATTATTCTGGCAAAAACCCGATTATGTAATCCTAAAAATTGCACTAATCCCTCGCCCTTTTCGCCAAAAACTCCTAAAGCATGAGCTTCATCAATAACCAGGTAACAATTATATTTTTCAGACAATACTACTAATTCCTCTAGATTTGGACAATCGCCATCCATAGAAAAAACACTTTCGGTTACAATATAAATCGTATTTAAAACTGTCTTCTTTTCCTTGTCTCCACTCGGAATCGCAATGTTTTGGTGTTTTAATATAAATCGTTCTAAATCTTCAAAATCATTATGATTAAATTTATAAGATTTAGCATTCGACATCAAAATCCCGTCCCGAATAGAAGCATGACTTAATTCATCATACAAAATAACATCATTACGCTGTGGTACAGCACTAAAAAACCCAACATTGGCATCATAACCCGAATTAAAGATTAGAGCCGATTCTGACTCGTGAAATTGAGCTATAAACGTTTCTGTGATTTTATAGAGAGAATGATTCCCAGAAATTAATCTTGAACCAGTTGCTCCGTTTTTAGTACAATTGCTATCAAGCAAATATTGATGTGTTTTATTAAAAATTGCTACAGAATTTGAAAACCCAATATAGTCATTGGAAGTAAAATCAATTGATACACTAGTATATGGCAATTGCCTAAGTGCGTTATTTTGCTTTCGTACAACTAATTTTTGAATAAGATTTTCTGGTAATTTCATAGAGCAAAGTTATGAAATTGATTATCATTATTAAATAAACAGCGAGTCATATCTAACTCGCTGTTTATAATTAGATTTTTAGATATTTGCTATGAAAGGTGATTGTTTAATGAATTTATCATCAAAAATCTGATCGACCATAAAACCTGCTATATCAGTAGCATTTATTTTATCACCCAAACAATCTTCAAGACTTACGGCAATTTCTGCACTTGCATCTGTAAATTCAATAAACGGAACTCTTACAAGGGTCCAATTAGCATTACTTTCAACCAAGAGATTATATGTTTTTTGTCTGTCTTCCTGAATCACAGGAAAATTAGCTTTCATCCATTCTGTAGCCTGAATCGTTTTTTCTCCTTTTTTATCAAAAGGTGTGTCAATATTAAGTCCTGCAAGTAAAACATACCGCTGAATACCAAACTCATTCATTGCCTTAAGAACATTAATTGTAGCCTCACTTGCCACAAGAGGCTCTCCTTGTCGTTGCCCAATTGTGCTTATCACTGCTTGACATCCTTTAAGTAATACTTGAATAGAATGAGCATCGATAGCATCGCCTTTAACAACTTCTACTAATGGATTTGTGTTTTGGAGATTTTTAGGATTTCTAAGAAGTAGCTTTACACCGAATCCTTTATTTAACAACTGGTCAACAACATATTTACCAGTTCGTCCGCCACCGCCTAAAACAGCAACTTTTATTATATTTTTCATTTGTTTTCTTTATAAAATTTGACATAGATAATGTTCGCTTTTATCAGGCTGATAAAGCGAATGAAACAAAAGCATCACTGCACTTTTGTAATAAAATCGATATTTTATAAAGAGATGTTAATACTCCAAAGATAGAAAGTTTTAAAGAAAAACAATCACAGCACATAACAAACATTCTTAAACAAAACAAAGTAATCATTTCCTTATTCTTAAATTATACACTGATTCACAGTAATTTGTATATTGCATTAAAAATAAAAAAAATGAAAGCCATTTGTAAAAACTGTGAAACACCCCACAATTCTAGTTTTAATTATTGTCCACAATGTAGCCAAAAAGTCAATTTACATCGCATAAGTCCTCATGAGGTTTTTCATGAAGCTGTTCATTATTTCACACATGCCGATAAAGGAATTTTTCAACTAATTAGGGATTTGACACTAAAAAGTGGAATTGTAGCGAAGGAATACATAAACGGAAAAAGAAAAAAATATTTCCCTCCGCTTAATTTTTTCCTCCTGATTGCAGCAATATTTGTTTTTATTTCTAATATCCCAAAAGAAGTGCCTCCCATAGATATTCAGAAAGAAAATCAGGAACTGAATAGCATCTCCAATCCTGCTCAGAAAGAAAAAATGATACATCTTTACGAACGAAAAGAAAAAATGCTTCATTTCATAAAAAAATATTCTAATCTAATGGCGATGATGGCCTTACCGCTTACTGCCTTTTTCTTTTGGCTTTTTTACAGAAAAGAAAACTACAACTACACAGAACACCTAGTCGCCGGAATGTATATGTTAGGTTTTTGTATTTTAATCAACACATTGTTAATACTACCAATATCCTTATTATTCCACCTTTCATCTAATTACTCCACAGTACTTTTTCTTCTTTTTCAGCTCCTCTATTTTACTGTTTTCTATTATAAGTTTTTAAATAAAAACTCAAAACTTCAATTCGCAAAAGCTTTTACTGTAAGTGCTTTAGGAATTATTTTTTGGGGAATTGTTTCAGGATTTACTGTTAATGCCTATATCTCTAGCGGTTTTTGGGGAATCGTATAAGAAATGAATATCAATCTAAAACAAAAAAGCCAGACAAATTATGTCTGGCTTTTTTAACTTTATTCTGAATTGTCTTAGTCTGCTAAAACAATTATTTTATTGTCTTTCATCTCGATTGTTCCTGATACGATTTCTAATGTATAGGTCTTATCATTTACTTTCGTGAATTTATCTGCTGCTTCTTTAGAGAAATTGAAACTTGTTCCTACAATTTTCACAGTCCCTTTTTGTAACAAAGAAACAATCGGCGCGTGATTATTTAAGATTTGAAAACTTCCATCTACTCCTGGTAGCGTAACCGAAGTAACTTCTCCTGAAAATAATTTTGCTTCTGGTGATACTATTTCTAAAATCATAATTCGTTATAATTGATAATTGATAATTCTCAATTGATAATTATCAATTGAATTACGCTTCTGCCAACATTTTCTCTCCAGCTTCGATAGCATCTTGAATAGAACCTTTAAGGTTAAATGCTGCTTCAGGAAGGTGGTCTAATTCACCATCAATAATCATATTAAATCCTTTGATAGTATCTTTAATGTCAACCAAAACTCCAGGAATACCTGTAAATTGTTCCGCTACGTGGAAAGGTTGAGACAAGAAACGTTGTACACGACGTGCTCTTGATACAGATAATTTATCTTCTTCAGATAACTCTTCCATACCTAGAATCGCGATGATATCTTGTAATTGTTTGTATTTTTGAAGAATTTCTTTTACTCTTTGTGCACAATCATAGTGCTCATCACCTAAAATTTGTGGAGTCAAGATTCTAGAAGTAGAATCCAATGGATCTACCGCTGGATAAATACCTAACTCAGCAATTTTACGAGATAATACAGTTGTTGCATCTAAGTGAGCAAAAGTAGTTGCCGGAGCCGGGTCAGTTAAATCATCCGCAGGTACGTAAACCGCTTGTACAGATGTAATAGATCCTTTGTTTGTAGATGTAATACGTTCCTGCATTGCACCCATTTCTGTTGCTAATGTTGGTTGGTATCCTACCGCAGATGGCATACGACCTAAAAGTGCCGATACCTCAGATCCTGCTTGTGTAAAACGGAAGATGTTATCAACGAAAAACAATACGTCTTTACCTTGATCAGTTCCTGCTCCATCACGGAAATACTCAGCGATAGATAATCCTGAAAGTGCAACACGTGCACGAGCTCCAGGTGGCTCATTCATTTGTCCGAAAACGAAAGTAGCTTTAGACTCTCTCATTCCTGGCATATCTACTTTAGATAAATCCCAACCTCCATTTTCCATAGAGTGCATGAAATCATCTCCGTATTTAATAATACCTGACTCTAACATCTCACGAAGTAAGTCATTTCCTTCACGTGTTCTTTCTCCTACTCCTGCGAATACAGAAAGTCCACCGTGACCTTTTGCGATATTGTTAATCAACTCCTGAATCAATACTGTTTTTCCAACACCTGCACCACCAAACAATCCAATTTTTCCTCCTTTTGAGTAAGGCTCAATCAAATCGATTACTTTAATACCTGTGAACAATACTTCAGATGAAGTTGATAGATCTTCGAATCTTGGTGCTGGTCTGTGAATAGACAAACCATTTTCTCCTGTTTTTGGCAAGTCCCCTAAACCATCAATTGCATCTCCGATTACATTAAATAATCGACCATATACGTCTGGACCGATTGGCATTTGGATTGGGTTTCCTGTTCCAACTACTTCATATCCACGACTCAAACCATCTGTTGAGTCCATTGATATTGTACGAACTGTATTTTCTCCGATGTGAGATTGTACTTCAAGAACTAACAATGTTCCGTCTTTTTTAGTGATTTCTAATGAATCATAAATTTTTGGAAGTTCAACATCTTTACCGTTGAAAACAACATCAACTACTGGTCCAATGATTTGGGCAACTTTTCCTATTACTTTTGACATTACTGTATGTGTTTATTAAATAGCTATTTAGGTTTAACGAAAATACCTCTTTTTTCAGAGCGCAAAGATAATTTTTAAAATATAAAATCAATAACTTTTTTTTAGAAAAATACTATATTTTTATCAGTTTACAAAAATAAGTACATCGATTGCATAAAAGTCCATCTTTACAAGGAGATAAAAAAACCACCACATTGTTAAAATGGGTGGCTTTCCTACTAAAAAAAATTGGCTTTATTGTAATATTGCTGGATATTGAATTGGATAAGTAGACAAATCAACATGTCGCAATGTGGAACCATACTTTGCATTAATGGCATCTATAAAAATATTAGCAATTAACCCGTACCCTCGTGCACTTGGATGAATTCCGTCAAGCGAAAATGCCCCTCCTGTTACATAAGCGGATGTCATATTAAAATTTCCGAAATTAAGACCCCCATTAGATAATTTTGCCATAACAGTTCTTGTATCGACAAAAGCTAACCCTTTTTCCTTAGCGATTGCTTCAATTGTTACGTTATAAGCATCTGTCGCTGTACTAACTTCTTTTACTTCATCTTTTGACAACACCCAATTATCTGCCAACGGTACCGACAAACCATTTACTTTTGTTGGATCTCCACCAACTGTAGTACCTATAAATGCTCTGGAAGTCAAGACCATGAAATCTTCTTTCGTAGCTTGCCTGTAAGACGGAAGCCCGTATGCGCTAAGATCTGTTAAATAACTATCTACAATAACAACTGCATTACCATTTCCAGCTGCAAATTTTACCGTACGACGAGCCGCTTCGGCTTCAGTCAGTAATCCATTTTTAACCATACTTAACAAACCTGCATTATAAGTAGCATATCCAGAATTTAATAGTGCTACCAAAGGAGCCGTTAGCGCAGCTGGATTATAAGGAACAGTTGTAAAATAAGGCAATGCATTTACGTAAGGTAAATTTGCTACTACCCCTTTAGCTCCCCCTGCCGTTAAACCTCCAACTAAAGCTGTATACACATTTGCAAATACAGTAGGATCCGTAATATCATCACTACCATAAGTAGCTGGATTAGGATTCCCTTTTTGATCTTTTCCTGCTCCGCCTGATGTTGCATAACTTAAAACATCGTTTCCTCCTATAAATAAAGAGAAAAAAGTAGGCTTTTGATCTGTAGCATCCTTCAAAATAGTAGTTCCCGGTACAGTAGCGAACCGAACAAAATATGGATTTGCAGCACCTAAAGATAACCCTGCAGGATTACCATATCCTGGCGCTATTAAATGAAAGCTTTTTGCCCCAGGAACACCCAGATTATTAAAAGGTCCAGTTATGTGTGCCATAACTTCAGTTGTGGAAGCAAATGGTACGGGCGCAATCTTTGGAGTACCATCTGGATTAAATCCTAATATTGCAAATCTTGGTGGAAATTTTGGATTTGGAACACCCCCAAATAACAACCCTCCAACATTATCCGAAGTCAACGGCGTTTTAAAGTCCCCACCCCCAGCAGCAATAAACTGCTGAGATAATATATTAGCATAAGAGCCTCCCTGTCCTTTTATAAATAAGGCTCCATCACTATATCCTGCTGCAAATGAATCCCCCAAAGCTACATACTTTGTAAAAACTGCCGAACCTGGTGTTACTGGAACTTCTGCTGGTGTTGTATCTTCATCATCGTTATTACATGCTACAAAGGCTAATGAAACCAATAGTAGCCATTTAAAATTTTTTATCATGATTTGTTATTTTAATACATTAATATTCATTTTCCCAAAACTTCTTAATTCAACAAGAAGTACTTAATTATATATCTATAATTTTATGGGTTAATTGTCCATGAAGCAAACCATTGTTGCCCTATTAAACCTGCTCCTACAACCTGAATATAATCTTTTCCAAAAATATTTGTTGCTCCAACCTTGATAACAGATTTCAACTTAGGAATTCCGTAATTTACCTGAGCATCAAATACCGTATTCTCCGGAACCATTCCATCTGCGAAAGATGCCTCCCATAAATACTCTGTATTCCATCTTATATTCATGTTAAACCCAAAATTTTTAAATAATTTCGAATTTCCTAACGAACCTTTGATTCTATGTTTTGGAGTATTAAAACCTGCAACAAATCCAGGATCTTTTGACTGATCAAAATTAAATTGTGAATAGTTGTAGTTAACACCAACCTCAAAGTCTTTATATACTTTTTTAGATAAACCAACACCAACACCAAAAGAGGTAATTTGCGCACTTGTATTTGTATAAACCTGATAAACTCTTCTATCTCCAAATGCTAACGCTTGGTAACTTTGTAATACCGCCGGATTAGTCATATCCGTTCCCACCGTTCCATAATACGGACTAATTACTCGAGCTGTATTCATGAAATTATCATAGATATTATAATATGCATTAAGATCAATTGAAAAATCTCTTACTACTGAGCGATACCCAACCTCAAAAGCTTGCACTTCTTCTGGTTTTACCAAACCAATATTAGCTACTTGTAAATCTTTTGGATTTCCCGAAGCCGCAAATGCTTGTACAGAAGCTACAGTATATGCATTATGATAAGCATTTTGCCCACTCATTTCTATCTGAGCAGGATTACCTGCAGCCTGACCAGCAGGACTCACATCTCTAATTTCTGTAAAACGATCAAGATTTTCTGCAGCAGAACCAATTAATGCAAATGGTCCTAAATCCAAACCAATATATTGATCTTGAGTTGTTGGATTTCTAAAACCTGTTTGATAAGAAACTCTAAAATTATGAACTCTTGTTGCTCCTGCTGAATATACAAATGCTACCCTTGGAGATATATTCCCTTTAAAATTCTGACTTTTGTCATAACGAACAGATCCAGTAAATTTCAATCTATCATCCATCCATTTTTTTGCCAATTGCGTATAAGCACCATATTCTTTATAATTTAAAGGTCCGTCATAATCTGTAAAAATTGTTCCTTCAGAATTCATTAAATACTCTCTCCAAGAGCCCCCAACTTGAATTTCAGCAAATTTGATAAGGTCTTTAAAATTATAATTCACATCTGAATGATATAATTTCGAGTGATCAATAAATTTAGCTCCTTGTGTTAAATCTGGATTACTTACCACATTAGCAAATGCACTTTTAAACTGAGGAGAACCTGGTTCAAATCTTGCAGATCTTGGAGCACTTGGATTATTAGGATCAATATTTGGTGATAGACCTAAACCTGGCGAAACGTTATAATCTGCAAAATTTCTAGCATAATTTGCAGCATCATTTGCATTAAGACCTAATACTGCCGATGATAATTGAAATGATTTAGCATAATCTGTAAACCAGTTTGTATCTGATTTAGCTGCCCTATTTACATTCCAACCAGCAAAACGCATATCATACGAATCTCCAGCATCTTCTGTAGTCATATAAACTCTCGCAAAGAAATTCTTTCCTTTAATTTCTAATTTGGTTTGATCCATAAAGAAATTTTTCAAAGAATATCTATTTGCTCCTTGATAAATAGTACTTCCTACACCTACCTTATACTGAAGTATAATCTCAGTTTCACTTTCCCATGGTTTAAGATGCATAGCAAAATCTGCCTTTATACTTTTAGATTTATTATCATTTAAATCTTTTTCATGATATCCCGTTCTACTTACCTGCCCTACATTAGAAAGAAAGGTAGTAACTTCATCTCCATAAATATTTAATCCATCATAATTTTGATTATTTGCATGACCAATAGAACCTCCAGTCATACTTCTTTGATCATCAGCAATCCACTCAGTAGCACTTATATAATTAAAGTTTGCCTTCAGTGCAAAATGTTTGGTAAATGCTGTAGCCGCTCTAAACCCAAAATCAACATAATCATTTGTCCCTGCAACATCCTGAGATGTCTGACCGTATTTAAAATAAGTACTAATTCCTTGATTTGTAAAAGGGCTTTTACTATTCATAAACAAAATACCATTAAAAGCATTAGCGCCATAAAGCGCAGACGATGCTCCAGGTAAAAGCTCTACACTTGCAACATCTAAATCATTTAGACCAATTAAGTTTCCTAATACAAAGTTCAATGCAGGAGATGAATTATCCATACCATCAACCAATTGCATAAAACGAGTATTAGCAACAGTTGCAAAACCTCTCGTATTTACCGATTTAAACGAAATACTACTAGTATTAAAAATAACCTCTTTCATATTCTCCAATCCTTCGTAAAAAGACGGAGCCGTTGTATTTCTTATTTCCTGAAGCCCCATTCTCTCAATTGTAACAGGCGACTCAATAATTCTTTCTGGAGTTCTCGAAGCTGAAACTACAATCTCGTTTAACATTGTTCTTTCTTCTGCTAACGACACAATAACTTTTTGCGAAGCCGAAGTAACATTAACCGTTTTCGTTTCATAGCCTACTGCCGTAACCTTAATTGCAAAAGGAAAGTTTTTCGAGGACTTTAAAGTAAATGATCCGTCAAAATCAGTAGAGGTACTACTGGACTCTCCAACAACGTTAATATTAGCCCCCGGAATCGATTGATTTTTATTATCGGTAACGGAACCTGAAATTGTACTCTGCGCAAAAGAAACGCCGCAGAAGAACAATGATAGAATAAGTAAATACATTCTCATTTGGTTAGATTTAGTTGGTTTATATTGCCAAAGTACAAATATTTTTGATATTACTAAAAATTTGTTAAAAAAAATTAATTTTCTTTATTTTTTTAGCAACAAAAATACATTTTTCACATTGCTGTTTTTTAAACTTTTGACAACTATAAAGCCCTAACTCATTGAAATATACTATGCATACATATTATTTTTAACAAAAAATTGAATATTCTACAAAAATGAATTCTTAATTTTTTGACATAAAAAAAAGCGAGATATAAATCTCGCTTTTTCAAACACTTATGTTTTATTTTTTGTTTTACTCTACAGTAACTGACTTAGCCAAGTTTCTTGGTTGATCAACATTACAACCTCTCATAACTGCTATATGATAAGATAAAAGTTGCAACGGAATTGTAGTAATTAATGGCGATAAAGCATCTGATGTTTCAGGAATTTCAATCACATAATCCGCTAATTCACGTACTTGTGTATCTCCCTTAGTAACTACAGCGATGATTTTTCCACTTCTGGATTTTATTTCCTGAATATTACTTACAATTTTATCGTAATGTCCTTGCTTAGGCGCAATTACAATTACTGGCATTTGCTCATCTATTAAAGCAATTGGTCCGTGCTTCATTTCTGCCGCAGGATAACCCTCAGCATGGATATACGAGATTTCTTTTAGCTTTAAAGCTCCTTCTAGCGCCACAGGAAAGTTATAACCTCTTCCTAAGTACAAACAATTTGGAGAATCTTTAAAAACAGCTGCAATTTCTTTAGCAACATCATTAGTTTCTAAAACTTCTTTTACCTTGTCTGGTATAAGCTCTAATTCTTGTAAATATCTATGGAAATCAGGATTAGATAATGTTCCTTTTGCTTTTGCTAAACGCAAAGCAATCATTGTTAACACAGTAATTTGAGTTGTAAATGCTTTTGTAGACGCAACTCCAATCTCTGGACCTGCATGAGTATAAGCTCCTGCGTGAGTTTCTCTAGAAATAGATGAACCAACAACATTACAAACACCAAATACAAATGCTCCATGTTCTTTTGCTAATTTAATAGCAGCCATTGTATCTGCAGTTTCTCCCGATTGAGAGATTGCAATAACAACATCTGTTTTATTGATGATAGGATTACGGTATCTAAATTCCGAAGCATATTCAACCTCTACTGGAATTCGGGCAAATTCCTCAAAGATATATTCTGCAACTAAACCTGCATGCCATGAAGTACCACAAGCAACAATAATAATTCTGTCAGCATTAAGAAATTTTTCCAAATTATCTTCAACACCTGCTAGCTGAACAATTCCTTCATTTGCATGAAGTCTTCCTCTATACGTGTCTTTTATAACGCTTGGTTGTTCGTATATTTCTTTAAGCATGAAATGGTCATAACCTCCTTTTTCAATTTGCTCCAAATTCATTTGAAGTTCTTGAATATAAGGATCAACCAAAGAATCATCTTTAATTTTTCTGATTTTAATAGGCTTATGCAATCTGATATTGGCCATTTCACCATCTTCCAGATAAACTGCATTTGTAGTATATTCGATAAAAGGAGAAGCGTCAGATGCAATAAAATATTCACCTTCTCCAACACCAATTGCTAACGGACTACCTAATCTGGCAGCAACAATTTCATTTGGATTTTTTCTATCAAATACTGCAATAGCATAAGCACCTACAACTTGATTTAATGCAACCTGAACTGCTTTACCTAGTTTAAGATTTTCTTGTTTTTGAACATCTTCAATCAAATTCACCAATACTTCAGTATCAGTATCAGAATGAAAAATGTATCCTCTTTTTTTCAACTCTTCTTTAAGCGGAGCATAGTTTTCAATAATACCATTATGTATTATCGCCAAGTCTCCTGAGTTTGACAAATGAGGATGCGAATTCACATCGTTAGGAACACCATGTGTTGCCCAACGCGTATGTCCTATTCCTATAGTTCCGTTTGTCGTAAAATTATCTTTAGCCTTAGCTTCAAGATCCGAAACTTTACCTTTTGTTTTACAAAGTTTAACTGCTTCTCCGTCATATAACATAACGCCAGCACTATCATATCCTCTGTATTCGAGTCGTTTTAGTCCTTTAATTACAATAGGATACGCCTCTCTATATCCTATATATCCAACAATTCCACACATATCTATTTAAATTAATTTGGTTTCGTGTAGTAAATCTGAAGTTTCAATCTCTTATCAGCTGCCGCAGGAGTTCCTCCATAAAGAATTGTCCCTAACGGATTCAAAACAGATGCTCTCGGAGCTGCAGTAAAAGGAATTTCAGGCCTAGCAGTTAATTTTTTATCTGAATCTCTTAATTTATTAGAAGTGATTGTATTTATATCCTCTGTAACTACTATCCCCATCTTTACATTAGTTGAATCCTTATATTTTATCAAATTTCTAACATGATTAGTAATTCTGATTTTATAACTGGTACCTCTTTTACTTGTTGGATCAACATTTATAATACCACTAAAAATCTGTTTTGCTTTTTTTACATCAGTAGAAGCACTTGGAGTTCCATCATTATAATAATCAACAATAGGTCGATTATTATTAAAATCGTACAAATAAATTCTGTTTGGTTCTGAGCTATTCTTCATAGCATCCGAATCAATATTAAAAACTAAATTTGCTTCATTAATCAACCACCCTTTACTTCTAATTTCATCTAACTCTCCTGGCGCAAAAAGCTCTAACACTGCCATTGATCCTTCTCCTCCTTTTAAATACAGCTTATCATCACCTGTAACTTTAGGAGTAGTTATTGCAGTATTGTAAGCAGGATTTACATTACTTTGATTTAAAAGATTTACAGTATTACCAGTTAAATTAAGAACAAGCGTTTTTGACTCCATTGTTTCCTCTGGATCTGTTGTTATAACAGTCTTTGCTTTATAATAAATTGTTACTTTACCTTTCTTAAAATCCATCATTGCCATATTTCCAGGATCACTACCAGATTTATCAATATTAAAATATAATCCTCTGAAATAATTTTTAAAAACATCATTTGTAGCTAAATTAGATGCTGAAGCTTTTAAAATTCTATCTTCAAAATAAGTTTTATCTAATTTTAATCTCATTGCTGGAGCACTCCTTGTAACAGTCACTTTTCCAGTGGCATCACTAGTACTTTCTCTAATTTCACTTGAACTAAAAACAAATGCATCATTATTCAATGGATTTGAAGCATTATTCAAACGACTAGCAACTTTAGCATTATAAAAATCAGAATTTTGATTCGTATAAAAAAGCTGCTTATTCTGAAAATTATTACTTGGATCTAGATCCGCCATATAATAACCCGACTCATAAATACTTAGCTTTATTTTAGACAAATCAGGACCATATATTGAATCCAATTTATAAACACTACTTCCATCTGTATTTTGCGCCGTCATATGACTAAAATATGGAACACTTAACACAATACTATCCGCAACTGGGCTTGCACCAATAACCGGAGCCACAGCTGCTAATGTCAACTGAGTAGCAAAATTAGCCGTTGTAATACCAAATGCTGGATTATCATAAATCCCTAATTGATTTATATTTAAATTATTAGATTGTATTGGAAATATTTGTTGATTATAAGCTACAACATTTGAATTGTATATCGCTAAATCAAAGTGATTATCACCTATTAAATCATCACCAATAACATTGAAATCCTTATCGCAAGAATATAAAAGAACAACGCTTGCAACTAAAAGTATTTTCTTAAAAAAAGAAGTATTATACATGTGTAATAAAAAAGTTAAATTTTAAAGAATCTCGTTTTTATAAAAATTTGTATACGCTTCTGCGAATGCATCTTTTGCGGCGAAAGGTAAAAAAGGTTTTCCCGAAGATTCTATAAATTTTGTTAAACTTGAAGATAGGTTATTTGAAGCTATAATTACTCCATCAGAATGAAGAATACTTGCCTTTAAAATATTTTCATAATTTGGAATCTCTAAGTCTGAAACAGCTTCATGTGGAATACCATCAAACTTTACTTTCTTAATCATTTCAGGGTCTAATGTTTCATCAAACGATTGCGTATAAACAGACGTTACAATCTTGGTTTCAGAAAATAACGCTTCATGTTTATAATAATGTTTCATATAAATAGGCAACATTGCAGCCATCCATCCATGTACATGAATAATATCTGGAACCCAGTTTAATTTCTTAACGGTTTCAACAACTCCTTTTGCAAAGAAAATTGCTCGTTCGTCATTATCTGGATACATCACGCCTTCTTCATCGGCAAAGGTTGCTTTCCTTTTAAAATACTCATCGTTATCTATAAAGTAAACCTGAATTCTCTCCTTTGGGATAGATGCTACCTTAATAATCAATGGCATATCTAAGTCGTTCACTACCAAATTCATGCCTGAAAGCCTGATTACTTCGTGCAACTGGTGTCTTCTTTCATTGATATTCCCATATCTTGGCATGAAAATTCTTATCTGTCCGCCTTGATCATTAATCATTTTTGGCACATCATAAGACATTAAAGAAACCTCATTTTCAGCCAAATAAGGCACGACTTCAGATGATACATACAATATCCTCTTATCTTTCATAATAGTAATTTGCTTAATTTTTGGTAATAAAAACGATGCAAAATTACAAAATTTTATGCAGTTATTAACTAATATATTATGTTTGCACTAAATTTTAATAATACCACCATGCATATTTTCTACGGTAAAGTTGCTTTAATAGCTTATTTAAAAACTATTAAAACCGAAAATTCGAGTGTTGGTTTCGTACCAACCATGGGCGCTTTACACCAAGGTCACCTAGCATTAATGCAACGATCATTGAACGAAAATGATGACACAGTTGTAAGTATTTTTGTAAATCCAACACAGTTTAACAACCAAGAAGATTTAGCAAAATACCCCCGAACTCTAGACGAAGATGTAAAAAAAATGCGCACATTAAGCGATAAAATAATTTTATACGCTCCAACTGTCGAAGATATTTACGAAGGTCATACTGTTTCTCAATCCTTTGATTTCGACGGATTAGAAAACCAAATGGAGGGAAAATTCAGACCTGGGCATTTTAATGGTGTAGGTACAATTGTAAAACGTTTATTCGAGATTATCACTCCTACAAACGCTTATTTTGGAGAGAAAGATTTCCAGCAATTACAAATTGTAAAGAAAATGGTCGAAAAAAACCATTTACCTGTAAATGTAGTTGGTTGCCCTATTTTTAGAGAATCAAACCAATTAGCAATGAGCTCCAGAAACGAACGTTTAACACCCGATGAACGTCAGGAAGCTGCTATAATTTACAAAACCTTAACCGAAGCAAAAGAAATATTTCAGACTAAAAGTCCCGAAGAAACAATTGAATTTGTAGAAAATTCCTTCAAAGACAATGATAAGTTTGAATTAGAATATTTCGTAATTGCCGATGAATCTACATTATTACCTATAGAACACAAAAATAAAGACAAAAATTACCGCGCATTTATAGCAGTATTTGTTAATTCTATTAGGTTGATTGACACTATTTCATTAAATTAATTTACTTTTGTAGCATGCAAATTCAAGTAGTAAAATCAAAAATACACCGTGTAAAAGTAACTGGAGCCGATCTTAATTATATTGGCAGCATTACTATTGACGAAGCCTTACTAGACGCCTCAAATATTATTGAAGGTGAAAAAGTAGCAATTGTGAACATCAATAATGGCGAACGTTTTGAAACGTATGCTATTAAAGGAGAACGAAATTCGGGCGAAATAACCCTAAATGGTCCTGCAGCAAGAAAAGTACAAAAAGATGATATCATCATAATCATTTCTTACGCAACATTGGAGTTTGAAGAAGCCAAAACCTTCAAACCATGGATCGTTTTCCCAAATGAAAATGACAATTCGTTGACATAAATCCATTTCTTAACAAATAAAATCATCCTTTTTCAAAGTTAAAATTTGTAAAAGGATTTTTGTCGTATCTATAAGCCAACTAATCAACATTGCTTTGCCAATTTGCAATTAACAAGTATTAAATAAGAAAAATAAAGTACTATATTGCTACTCTATTTTAACAATCTTAAAATTTCAGAAATCCCAAATTATGAAAAAAGTTTACCTACTACTTCTTTTTATTTCAATTACAGCTTTTTCTCAAAGAAAAACAGAAACAATTAATTCAACATCATTAGAAGAAACAAGAACCATTACTGTAGAATTACCTGCTTCTTACGAAAATAATAAAACCAGAAATTACCCTGTTCTTTATTTATTCGATGGAGAATATCTTCTTGATCCATTTAGTGGTGCTTTAAAATATGGTACCTATTGGGATGATTTACCAGAAGTTATTATTGTAGCTATTCATCAAAATAAAAATGATGAACGCGAAGACGATTCTACCTTCGACGGAATTAATGGTTTACCTTTTGAAAAAGGAGCTGAATTTTTCGAATTTGTCGCGGGAGAAGTAATCCCTTTAGTGGAAAGAAAATACCGCACAGCCCCGTTCCGAATTATTGCTGGTCATGGTGTAACTGCAGGTTATTTGAATTTTTTCTTGTATAAAGAAGTTCCTTTGTTTAATGCCTATATCTCTATGAGTCCAGAATTGGCAACTCAAATGGAAGTGCGTGTTCCTGAAAAATTTGCTAAATTAAAAACACCTTTATTTTATTATCTATCGGCTGCCGATGGAGATGTTAAAAAGACAAAAGAACCTATTCAAAAACTAGATCAAAACATCAAAATAGCCAACAATCCTTTAATAAATTACAAATACGATTTATTTAAAAATACGACTTATTATTCAGTGGTTTTATACTCGATTCCAAATGCTTTAAATCAAATTTTTGATGCATACAAACCTATAAATTTAGCTGAGTATAATGACAAAATAGTTATTCTTAAATCTGGTTATGTAGATTATCTAAGAAACAAATACGATATCATCACAAAAACATTAGGTGTAGAAATGCCTGTTCGAATGAATGATTATATAGCAGTAGAAACCGCTATTTTAAAAAACAATGCTTACGACGAATTGGGTATATTAGCCGAAATCGCCAATACAAGCTATCCTAAAGCAATGCTAGGCGAATATGAATTAGGATTGATGTATGAAAAAATGGGTGATGCAAAAAGAGCTTCAAAAAAATATCAAAACGCTTCCCAAATGGAACCTATTGGTAAATTAAACAAAGACTTGATGTATGACAAAATAGATGAAATGAACGGTCTTATTAAAAAGAAATAATGTCAAAAGTTAAAACAACATTTTTTTGCCAGAATTGTGGCGCCCAATATTCCAAATGGCAAGGGCAATGTAATTCGTGCAAAGAATGGAATACCATAGCCGAGGAAATTATCCAAAAACAAGAAAAAGTTGCTTGGAAGAGCGAACCTACACCTAGTGGAAAGGCTCCTCGCCCTTTACGAATAAACGAAATAGATTCGACTCAGGAAGTTCGTATGGACACAACTGATGGTGAATTAAACCGTGTTCTTGGTGGTGGTATTGTTCCTGGTTCATTAACTCTTTTAGGAGGAGAACCCGGAATTGGAAAAAGTACACTTTTACTTCAAGTTTCATTACAACTACCCTATAAAACTCTATATGTTTCGGGAGAAGAAAGCCAGAAACAAATAAAAATGCGTGCCGAAAGAATCACGCCAAATGGTGACAATTGTTACATTCTTACCGAAACCAAAACACAAAATATCTTCAAACAAATTGAAGCCATTCAGCCCGAAATAGTAATTATCGATTCTATCCAAACGCTTCATACGGATTATATCGAATCAACAGCCGGAAGTATTTCTCAAATTAGAGAAACTACTGCTGAGTTAATCAAGTTTGCCAAAGAAACCAATATTCCTGTTATCCTGATTGGGCATATTACCAAAGACGGAAACATAGCAGGTCCTAAGATTTTGGAACACATGGTAGATACCGTTCTACAATTTGAAGGAGACAGAAATCATGTATATCGTATTTTACGATCACTTAAAAACCGTTTTGGATCTACTGCCGAATTAGGAATTTACGAAATGCTGGGAAGTGGCTTAAGAGAAGTAAGTAATCCGTCTGAAATATTAATTTCGCACAAAGACGAAGAATTATCAGGAACAGCAATCGCTTCGACACTTGAAGGAATGCGTCCGTTAATGATCGAGATACAATCCTTAGTAAGTACCGCAGTCTACGGAACACCTCAACGAAGTACTACAGGATATAATGCCAAAAGATTAAACATGATTTTGGCTGTTTTAGAAAAAAGAGCAGGATTTCGCTTGGGAGCAAAAGATGTATTCCTGAATGTAACCGGAGGAATTTCTGTAGATGATCCTGCGATAGATCTTGCTGTAGTTGCAGCTATTTTATCCTCAAATGAAGATATTCCTGTAACTAAAGGTTTTTGTTTTGCAGGAGAAGTTGGTTTATCAGGTGAAATTCGTCCTGTAAACCGAGTTGACCAACGCATACAAGAAGCAGAAAAATTAGGATTTTCGACTATTTTTGTATCTAAGTACAATAAAATTGCATTAAAAAATACAGGAATAAAAATTGAGCTTGTTGCTAAAATCGAAGATGTAGCCAGTATTCTTTTTGGTTAATCCAATAATTTATATTTTAAAAATCTCGCTCAGAACCTTAATTTAATAAGATTTTGAGCGAGATTTTTTTTATAAAGCAATTACTAAAATTTTGGTGCACTAAAACTTCCCTCGGTAATTGTAAATGTTTTTCCATCTCTTGATCCAGAAAAACTAAATGTCCCTGCGATTTTTTTATCACTTTTCTCCGTAATATTCACAGTTCCTGATGTTGCACTAATATTATTTATTTCAGGTTTAAAACTAAAATTTGCTTGGTAGGTAGTTGTAAGATTTGACAAATCATATACAATTGGATGACTTCCTGTTGTAAAATCCAAAGGCAGCCATATAGAAATACTTTTAAAAGTATCATCAATCCCTTCAAACCCCATTATATTTATGCTTCCTGAAGTAATTATAGCAGGGTTAAAATTATAAGCAACCCCATTATATTTAAATTTAATATACCCTTCTGCACTTGTACTTTCCTCTACATTATCTTCTGATGAATTGTCACTACTGCAAGAAGATGATACTACTAGTGAAAAGATGGCAACAGCCATAAACATAAATTTCTTTAAAGTTTTCATTTAAACTGATTTTAATTATTAATAATTCTGCAAATATATAAGATTTGTACTATGAAAAATATATTATTTAAAAAGCTGCAAAATTGAATCAAAATATACATACTGAATAAGGAAACTTTTGCACCAACTTTTCCAATTCTTTAATGGATTTTTATTTTCTTTATAGACTGATAATTCTAATTCAGATAATAGAAGCCGAATTATTTCAAATAGCAATTCAATTTATGAAGTTTCCAAAACAAAAAATATTCAAAGCATTCCTAATACTTGCATTAGTTTTAGTGGTACTTTTTTTAGGATTTTACTTTTTTAGAGATGCCCTTTTGCATAAAGCTATAGCGAAGGTCTCCGATAAAATGAACAAAGAATACAACAGTACGTTTTCGGTAAAAACAGCTTCTTTTGATGGGCTTTCGGGGATAAAACTAACCAATGTAATCTTGGTACCAAAAAATGCAGATACACTTTGTAATATTCACAATATAGAAACCAGTATTAGTTTATCGCATTTATTGGTGGGAGATATCCAGATTGGAACTTTAAAAATCGACAGAGGCTTTATACAATTAGTAAAAAAGGGAAACATCAAGAACTTTGATGCATTCTTAAAAAAAGACAGTACTAATACTTCTAAAAACGAAAAAAGAGAATATGCAGCGTATGCCTATAGAATAATATCAAAATTATTAAATCTTGTTCCTACCGATATGAAGTTGGAAAATTTAATTTTTAAGATTGATGATAATGGTAAGAAAGCACAAATTGCAATAAATAAATTAGCTTTAGTCGATAAAGAACTCGAGACCAATTTACATGTTCAAACCAATACATTCGATCAACGCTGGAACATAAAAGGATTTGCTGACCCAAGGAATAAAAAAGCCGATATCCGCTTTTTTAATCTTGACACAGGAGCAATAAGAGTACCTTATATCGATGACCGCTTTAATATGCTAGCTAGTTTTGACTCTATACGATTGAATATTGAGAACATTAAAAAAGACGGAAGCGAACTTCATATTGATGGTTATTCCTCTATCACAAATTTAAAAATTAACCATGCCAGAATTGCTAGCAAAGATGTTGTTATAAAAAATGCCCGTTTTGATTATCGTTTCCTATTGGGTTCCGATTTTATTTCGATAGATAGCACATCGACCGTTCAGTTAAACAAGATAAAGTTCCATCCTTATGTATCCTATAATACCCAATCGGATACGATTTATACTCTAAAAGTTGCCATTCCTAAAATGAAAGCGCAAGATTTTATTGTCTCATTGCCAGACGGTTTGTTTACTCATTTTCAAGGCATGGAAGCTACAGGGAATTTCGATTATAAACTTGATTTTAAATTCAACAAAAACAAGCCAAATAGCTTAGTTTTTGATAGTAAACTAAACAAAGAAAACCTTGTTATCACTAAATATGGAGAAGCAAACCTTACCAAATTAAATGGTGAATTTGTATATCGTGCTATTATAAAAAATGTACTGCAAAGACCAATTTTAGTAGGTGCTGGGAATCCAAATTATACCCCGATTGAACAAATCTCTCCTTATCTTCAAAAATGTGTTTTAACTACCGAAGATCCTTCGTTCTTTTCTCATCGTGGTTTTATTAATGAAGCTTTTAAACAATCGATATTAAAAAACATCCGAACCAAGAAGTTTTCTCGTGGTGCAAGTACCATAAGTATGCAGCTAATAAAGAATGTTTTCCTTACCCGAGAAAAAACGTTGTCACGCAAACTCGAAGAGATTTTACTGGTTTATATACTCGAAAATAATCGTGTGGTAAGTAAGCAACGTATGCTCGAAGTATATTTTAATATCATCGAATGGGGACCAAATGTATATGGAATTGGCGAAGCAAGCCGTTTTTATTTCCAGAAAAGTCCGTCAGATTTAAGTCTTAACGAATGTTTATTTCTGGCTACGATTATTCCGAGTCCAAGAAAGTTTACTTACCAATTTAATGACCAGGGAAACTTGAAAGATTACGCTATCAGAAATCAAAAATTCCTAAGTAATATTATGTTGCGTCGCGGTGTTTTAACTTCTGAAGACACTATTAACAAATTACCCGTTTACATTTCGGGAAATGCTCGCTCGCTATTGCGAATAAAAGCACCCGATTCTACAGCTGTTCCAGTAGATTCTATGTCTATAGATGATGAGTTTGATCTTTAAATCTTTTTAGTAGATACTTCAAGATTTCGGTAACCTAGCAGCATGATATATATGATCGGTTGCTAACGCGAGCGTCTCGCTCGTGAGCATGAAGTCATTTCGTCCTTAAATAAGTTTACATATTTATACTTGATTTTGATTGTGTTCACGAGCGAGACGCTCGCGTCAGCAAAAGTCAAAAATATTTTAAAATCCTTATTTAAAATTTTTCAGGAAATCTTCTTTATACGTTGGGGAAACTTCAATTTCGGCTCCGTCATTTAGCGTTATGATTCCGCCTTTATTATATGCTTTTACGCAATTCATATTAATGATGTGCGATTTATGAACTCGTATAAATGGCAAGGGCAAAATTTCGGAAAAGTGCTTTAAGAACCGACAAACCATTTTCTTATTTCCGTTATTTAGGTATAAATCGGTGAAGTTTCCATTGCCTTTTAATCGGACAATTTCTTCCATTTTAACCACTTCAAAACCTTCTAATGTTGGTAAGATTACTTGTTGCTTTTCGGGTTTAGTTTCATGAAAATTCTCAATGATAATTTTGTTTCTATTAAAAATTTCGTGGTTCATAACCTGATGATGCACTTTGTTTACTGCAACAATTAATTCTTCGATACTAATGGGTTTTAGCAAATAATATGCAGCACTTTGGTTTAAAGCCTTTAATGAATATTCGGAAAAAGCCGTAACAAAAATCGTTTCAAAGTGTAAATCCTTGCACGCTTCGAGAACATCAAAAGCATTCCCGAAAGGCATTTCTACATCCAGAAAAACCAATTGTGGTTGTAGTTCATGCAATAACGGAACAGCTTCTTTTATATTCTGTGCTTCGCCAATAACCTCAACTTGCGGACAATATTTACTCAAATAATTCTTGAGTACTTCTCGTGCTGCAAGTTCGTCTTCGACAATTACACTTTTTATCTTCTGGAAAGTCATCATAATTTATCTATTAACGGAAAAACAATTCTAACAATCGTTCCTGTTTCTGGTATTTCTTTTTCGATAATTTCAAAAGAAATATTCTTTTTATACAATTCGTTCAGCAAACCAATACGTTCCTTAGTATTACTTAATCCTCGGGATTCATGTGCTTTTTGATTGCTTGTTTTTAGTTCACGACTTTTGGTTAAACCAATACCGTTATCTTCTATAGTAACCACAACTTTTTCGGCTACAAAATCAAAATTAAGATTCAAAAATCCCTTTTTATCAAGATAACGCAATCCGTGCCAAATTGCATTTTCCAGATGTGGCTGAATAATCATATTAGGAACCAAAACAGTTTCGGCATCCAAAGCTTCACTAACACTAATTTTAAAATCGAATTTGTCCTGAAAACGCAAATGTTCTAAGTCCAGGTATTTCTTTAATTGTTCAATTTCTTTATCTAATGTGATGAAATCTTTATTGGAGTTTTCCATCATATTCCGCATTAGATTAGAATAAGAGGTCAGATATTTATTGGCTTCTAATTCTTTATTTTCCGAAATAAACTGATTCACACTATTCAAACTATTAAAGATAAAGTGCGGATTCATTTCTCGTCTGAGCGACTGCAAAGCGATTTCTTTATTTTTAGTTTTTATCGAATACAAGGCTTTTACAATAAATAGGAATAAAAGCAAGAGCAATAATATAGAACCTAAAAGAAAATAATTGAAGGTATTTTTCTTTGTAATTAATTCATCTTTTAAGGTTTTTTCTTTTTCTAACTGACGAATTTTATCTTCGGTTACCTGAAACGTTTTTGCATCAATTAGCGTAGTATCAGATTGGATTAGTTCGTCAAAATTCTTAAAGAACTGCTCATATAAAGCAATACTTTCTTTATCGTCTCCTTTGGTTTTGTAATACGCTATTAAAGCCGACAAACTTTTCTTTGCCTCGGTAGAATTTCCATTTTTAGATGCTAAATCATAGGCTTCTTTAAGCGACAGAATGGCTTTCTTAGGCTCTTCTTTTTTAAAATAAAGTTTTGCCAAAGATTGCAATTGCTTGATTTGTGTACTGAAATCTTGTTTGGTTTTGGCTTCCGCCAAAAGTCTTTCATTTATGCCAATCGCTTTCTCAAACTGATTATCCGAAGCATATACTTTGGCTATTTCATTTTTAATCTTAATGACTTCTTCCGGTTTATCTTTTGCGTAAGCGAGCGCTTTATTGTAACTCTCTATTGCAACTATTTTATTTTGCTGTTGTAGAGAATTCTCCGCTTTTTGAACATATGCCGCAGATACCTCATCGATTTTATTCTCTTTTTTAAGTAACTCAATATTAGAATTTACATATCCTGCTTGCGTAATCGGGCTTGCTTGTGTGCGCAATCGGTTAGCGTCATTCTGGTTTATTTTTTCCTCACTTTTATCTTCTGAAATAGCCCCTGCTGCTTCATAATTTTTTATTGCCGAATCAAACTTTTTCTGGTTCTCTTGTACTTTGGCAATACTTCTTGTTACTCGTATTTTATCATCTGCAAGATTTTGTTTGGTATAACTTGCTAATGCTTTTTTATAATATTCTTCGGCCTTTGCATTATCTCCTTTATTAAGGAATTCATTCGCAAGGCGTTCATAATTTTGACCTATTTGCGTTTCATCATTTACATCCAATGATTTTTGTAATTCTTTAGATACTTTG
The DNA here is from genome assembly GCF_002156885.1 of Flavobacterium sp. AJR. Lineage (NCBI taxonomy): Bacteria > Pseudomonadati > Bacteroidota > Flavobacteriia > Flavobacteriales > Flavobacteriaceae > Flavobacterium > Flavobacterium sp. AJR. The sequence goes on from NZ_NCWQ01000038.1 coordinate 30,256, forward strand.
CTCATTTTGGAAATTGGCACTGCTTTTTTCTTGGCAAGAGAATCCTGTGCCACTACTCCAAACGGAAGTAACAACATTAGAAATAAAGAAAAAACGACTACTAAACGACTCATATATTTTATCTTTTTTTTTAAATCTTAGTGCCTTAATTTCTTAGCACCTCAGAACCTTCAAAAACAATACTGTAAAGTAAAGTATTTTATATTCCGTTTACAACTCGTTTCACCAAGTGAAAATACCGTTTCACCATTTCTGCAAAAAACGAACTCTTTAAGTTTATAAGTTTGGTCTATAATCACAATCTAAAACATAGGAAATCATGAAAACATCAATCCTTATCTCAGCGCTTTTAGCAACTACATTCTCTTTTGCAAATAGCAATTACACTAATGCAAACTTCAAGAAGAATACTAAAATTGAAAAACCAATAACTGCAGAAAAAACCAAAATACAAGTTGCATTATTATTAGATACTTCTAGTAGTATGGATGGATTAATTGATCAGGCAAAATCCCGACTTTGGAATATTGTAAACACTTTGACAACTTTAAAATACAATGGACAAAATCCCGATATCGAAATTGCTTTGTATGAATATGGCAATGACGGTTTATCAAAACAATCTAATTACATCCGACAAATAGCACCACTTTCGACCGATCTAGATTTGATTTCGGAAAAACTGTTTTCTTTAAGTACAAATGGTGGTAACGAATACTGCGGAGCTGTGATTCAGGATGCGACCAAACAATTAAAATGGGCAAAGGACAACAACAATATGAAGCTAATTTATATTGCAGGAAACGAAGAATTTAATCAGGGTGGAATTAATTATAAAGAAGCCATTAGCAATGCTTTAAAGAATGATATTTATGTAAATACTATTTATTGTGGCGATAAAACCCAAGGTATAAATGAATTATGGAAAGATGGTGCCGATTATGGAAAAGGCAAATACTTTAATATTGATTCCAACCAAACGGTTCGTTATATAGTAACTCCTTATGATGTTGAAATTACTAAATGCAATGAAAAAATCAATAAAACTTATATTGGTTATGGTTCAAAAGGCTCTGAGAAAAAAATGAATCAGGAAAAACAAGACAGAAATGCTCAGGGAGTTTCTGCATCTAATTATGCTGAGCGTGCAGTGAGTAAATCTAAAGCTGTTTATAAAAACGATAGTTGGGATTTAGTTGATAAAGTAAAAGATGACGCTACAGCTATTTCGAAAATAAAAAAAGAAGAATTGCCTGCTGAACTTCAGAATAAGTCTACTGCCGAATTAAAAGTAATTGTTGCGCAAAAAACCAAAGAAAGAGAAAATATTCAAAAGGAAATTAGCGAACTTGCTAAAAAACGTCAAGGCTATATAGATACCGAAGCAAAAAAGACAAAAAAACAAGATGATTTGGGTAATGCCATAAACACATCGATTGTTGCTCTTGCAAAAGTTAAAGGATATACTGTTGAGAAATAAATAAAGTGTGAAAAATAAATTATTTAAGAATATGAAAAAGAGTATCCTCTTTTTGATTTTTGTAGGAATTTTTTCTGTTAGTTTTAAATGCATCCATAAAGAAGAAAATCTTAAAACACCTAGTTCAAAATCTTCTTCTAAAGAAAAACTAGAAAACCAGATAAACGAAATTAAAAAGTTTGTAAACACATCTTCGAAATACAATACCGAAGTTGGCTTTTTTATCGATATGGGAATTGCTTCTGGCAAGAAACGCTTTTTTATATATGATTTAAAAAACGATAAACTACTTAACAAAGGTTTGGTTGGTCATGGATCTGGTTCGGAAACCGGAATTCCTGGAAAGTTAAAATTTAGCAACGTAAAGAATTCGCTTTCTACCTCGTTAGGAAAATACTCGATTGGGAATTCGTATGAAGGCACTTTTGGAAAAGCATATAAATTATACGGATTAGACAAAACCAACGATAATGCCTTTGATAGAAATGTGGTTTTACATAAATATAAGGATGTCCCTTTTGAAGAACAAATAAATCCTATTTGTAACAGTTATGGATGTCCGATGGTAAATGAAAAGTTTTTTGGTGTAGTTGAAAACATAATTGATAACTCTAAAAAGAAAATCATTCTCGTTATCTACTATTAAAACCCATTCAAATTTTCGTTATTTGTAATCCTTATTCCCCTAAACAAACAATTTAAATATTAAACTCATGATAAAAAAAATAGTAACATCAGCTTTATTATTGATTGGCGCAATTGCATTTGCACAAAAGCCAATCTTTACAACGGCTAAGGTAAAAGCCGCAACAGTATATTTTAATGCTGCCGAAATTTCGCAAACGGCAAGCGCTAATCTTCCGTTAGGAACAAGCGAGATTGTGATAAAAAATGTAGCTGTAGACTTAAATGAGAATTCTATACAAATAGGAACTCCATCGACAGTGACTGTTCTTTCGGTTCAGTTTACTAATAATTATATCTCCGAATATGAAGTAGATACTAAATCTCCCGCTTTAAAAAGAGTTAGAGATAGTATTGTTTTGGTTCAGAAAGAGCTTCAGAAAGTTAATAACACGATAAATTCTGAAACAAAAACGATTCAACTTTTAGATAAAAATCAACAAATTTCGGGTGTGAATTCTGGTTTGAATGTTACTGAATTAATGAAAATGGTTGAGTATTATAAAAACAAGCAAATCGAAATTGCCAATACTATTAATACACTTACTGAGAAGCAACAAAAGCTTAACGAAACACTTCAAAAACTAAATAATAAACTTGAAGTTGATACAAGTAAAGAAGAGAAAACCTCATCGGGAAAACTAATCGTTCAGGTTATGAATGAAGTTGCAGGTGCTGTTCCATTAGATATTTCGTACTTAACAAATAATGCTACTTGGACTCCATTTTATGATTTACGTGCCGAAAGTGTCACATCGCCTATTAATATGATGTACAAAGCTCAGGTAATCCAAAATACAGGTATCGATTGGAAAAAAGTAAAACTTACTTTATCAAGTGGTTATCCTAACCAAAACAATCAGGCACCAATATTGAGTTCTTGGTTCTTGAGAAATAATAATATTGTTCAGGCAGCATATGGCTATAAACAAAAAGGTGTAATGAATCAACTACAAGGAAGAGTTGCAGGAGTTGCAATAAATGATGATGCTTCTGCAAATATGGAAATAGCAGCTGCTCCATCACCTGTAATAACTGAATCATCTGTTTCTAATTACACTACCGTAGAAGAAAACCAACTTAATGTTTCTTTTGATATTGATATTCCTTATGATATTTTATCTAATGGTAAAGTACATAGTGTTTCTCTTAAAGAAATAAAACTACCTTCATCGTATAAATATTATGCTGCACCAAGAGTTGAAAATGAAGCTTTTCTTCTTGCTGAAATTGCCGATTACAGCAAATACAATTTGTTAAGAGGTGAAGCCAATATCATTTTTGAAGGGATGTATGTAGGTAAAACTTTTATCGAACCAAACCAAACCAGCGATACTTTAAATTTAAGTATGGGCCGTGACAAAAAGGTATCTATAAAACGTGAAAAAGTAGCCGACAAATCGGGAACTAAGTTTTTATCTTCTAAAAAAGAACAAACTTTTACTTACGATATCACTGTAAGAAACAACAAGAAAGAAGCTATTGAACTTTTATTAAAAGATCAATATCCTTTGACTACGAATAAAGAAATCGAAGTTGAATTATTACAAAATGATGGTGCAAAAGTAAATTCTGAAACTGGAATCCTAACTTGGCAATTACAAATGAAGCCTAATGAAATCAAGAAATTCCGAATTAGCTATAAAGTAAGATATCCTAAAGATCAGGTATTAAATTTATAAATCTCTTTCAAAATAAAATCCCGATACAATTAAACGTGTATCGGGATTTTTATTTTAATATCTTCCAGTAATGCTTAATATGGAACGCAGATAAAAACAGATTTTATTTATAGTCTTTTTAAAAAATCCGTCCTGACGCTTCGGGATCGCGTCTTTACTTTTGTAAATCTGTGTTATCCGCGTTCCTTTATAGACAATCTATGCTATAAAAGTTTGTAGTAACTGAAAACTGAGACTGAAGCTAAAAACTTAACTACGGTGCTGGATCAGGAATTACAGCGTGAACCGCATTGATTTCGGCAATAACTTCGTCTGATAATGTAAGGTTAATAGAATCTATATTTTCTTTTAATTGCTCCAAAGTAGTTGCTCCGATAATAGTACTTGTTACAAATGGTTGCTGATTAACAAATGCCAACGACATTTGTGCAAAATTTAAACCATGTTTATTAGCAATTTCCTGATACATACGTGCTGCTTTGGTACTTTGCTCACTACTATATCTTGTATATTGTGGAAACAAATTAAGTCTTGAGTTTGGATGTTTCTCACCTGATAAAAATTTACCTGATAATACTCCAAAAGCCATTGGCGAATACGCTAATAAACCTACATTCTCTCGCATACAAACCTCAACAGAAGCATTCTCGAAAAGACGATTTAATAATGAATATGGATTTTGAATTGTTTTAACTCTTGGTAAATTATTGTATTTGTTCTCTTCAAGAAAACGCATGATTCCCCAAGGATTTTCATTAGAAAGTCCTACATGTTTAATCTTTCCTTCTTTTATAAAACCTTCCATAGTTTGTAGAACTTCATGGATATTATCTTCCCAAGCGTCGTCCTGAATTTTAAGTCCGCGTTGTCCAAAACAATTTGTTTTACGCTCTGGCCAATGCAGTTGGTATATATCTACGTAATCGGTTTGTAATCTTTGTAAACTTTGGTCTAATGCATATTTTAAACTTGCTGGCGAGAAATCTATTTTCTCACGCATGTAGCCAAAATTATCATTTGGTCCAGCGATTTTTGTTGCCAAAACCACATCTTCTCTTTTTCCTGATTTTTTAAACCAGGTTCCTATAATCTTTTCTGTACTTCCGTAAGTTTCTTTACTTGCAGGAATAGAATACATCTCGGCAGTATCAAAAAAATTAACGCCTTGTTCTAGCGCATAATCCATCTGAGCGTGTCCTTCGGCTTCGGTGTTTTGTTGACCAAAAGTCATCGTACCAAGATTTATTTTACTTACTTTAATATCGGTATTGGGAATTGTAGTGTATTTCATTTTTTAAGGTGCTAAGGTATTGAGTTGCTAAGATTCTAAGCTTTTTATAGCTTTTTACGAATAAGGCTCAAAGGTACAAAGCAATATTTCAAAAGAAAAAGGTTCAAAGTTAAAAAACTCTAAACCTTTTTATACCATAGTCATCTTCGGAAATAATCTTGTTTTATTTTCTGTCACAGATTAAAAGATTTTTGAAATCTGTTAAAGCTATATCCGAATTACTGTAAACTTGTCATTTCGAGGAACGAGAAATCTCCACGAGTAGCTCGACAAAGATTGTGGAATTTCTTACGGAGATTTCTCGTTCCTCGAAATGAACTGTGTTTAAAAGCAAATTTATTTTTAATTATTTTGTAAATAATATTCATTTTTTGATGCTAAAGCAAATGCTTGTTTAAGTAGTTTGTTTGCTACAGCGATTAAAGCTATTTTTTTAGCTTTTCCTTTTTCGACTAATCTATCGTATAATTCTTTACAAGCAGCATTACATTTTTTAGCAGACCAAGAGCAAACATATAGCATTGCCCTAATGCGACTCATGCCCATTTTACAAA
>NZ_NCWQ01000039.1:0-52180 GCF_002156885.1 Flavobacterium sp. AJR
TTTTCACCATTAAGAGATTAAGAAAAATTAAGTTTTAGCTCTTAATAGTTATTTTTTTGCCACAGATTTCAAGGATTAAAAGGATTTTCTGCATTGTCTATAAAGCAACGCGGATAACACAGATTTGCTAAAGCAAAGACGCTGATAAAAACGGATTTTTAAAACCTTAATTTTTCTTAATGCCTTAATGGTTCAAACCTTTGCTAACTTTGCGTAAATCTTTGCGCTCTTTGCGGTTAAACTAAAATTTAAAATATTCTTTTGCGTTATTATAAGATATATCCTGAACCATTTTCCCTATCCATTCCATGTCATTAGGAAGTTCTCCGCGTTTTATTTCGTCACCTAAAAGATTACAAAGAATGCGTCGGAAATATTCGTGTCTTGGGAAAGACAAAAAGCTTCTGGAATCGGTTAACATTCCCACGAAACAACTAATTAATCCCATGTTCGAAAGTGCGTTTAATTGCTTGGTCATTCCGTCTTTTTGATCCAAAAACCACCATCCTGATCCAAACTGAACTTTACCTCTAATACTACCGTCATTAAAATTTCCTATCATCGTTGCCATAACTTCATTATCAGCTGGATTCAGGTTGTAAATGATTGTTTTTGTCAATTTATCTTTACTATCTAATGCATTTAAAAATGAAGATAGTTTTTGTGCTTGCGGATAATCCCCAATAGAATCCCAACCAGTATCTGGTCCTAAAATCCTATGCATTCTCGCATTATTATTTCGTAATGCTCCTAAGTGAAATTGTTGCACCCAACCAAATTCATGATACGTTTCGGATAAAAATAACAACACAGCACTTTGAAATTTTAAGGCTTCATCGGGTGTAATTGTTTGGTTTTCTCTTTTCTTTTTGAAAATTGAATTGATCTCATTTTCAGTGAAGTTTTCAAAGTAAATTTGATCTAATCCATGATCACTAAGTTTGCATCCATTTTTAGCAAAATATTCAATTCTATTTTTTAAAGCACTGCATAAATCAGCATAAGAACTAATTGTAATTCCTGCAACTTCTCCCAGAGTATCAATATATTGATTGTAACCATCATTAGAAATTAAAATAGCTTTATCAGGTCTAAAAGCCGTGCTCATCTTAGTCCCAATTGGGTTCTTGGCTAATTTTATATGGTATTCTAAATTATCAATTGGATCTTCGGTCGTACAAACCACTTCGGCATTTACTTTTTTAAGCAAGTTTTGTGTGCTGTACGCTTCTGAATTTATTTTCTCTGAAGTTTCGATGTAGATACGCTCAGCCGATTTTTCATTCAATAAATCATAAATATCAAAATAACGAGCCAATTCTAAGTGTGTCCAATGATACAAAGGATTACGCATCGTGTACGGAACTGTTTTTGACCAGTTTATAAACTTGTCTTTATCAGAACCATTTCCTGTTATAAATTGCTCATTAATACCCAATGTACGCATAGCGCGCCATTTGTAGTGATCGCCATTTATCCAAACCTGAGTAGTGTTTTCAAAGATTTTATCTTCAGCAATAAACTGCGGATTCAGGTGATTATGGTAATCTATTATCGGTTGATTCTTGGAATAATTATGATATAATTCTTCCGCGAATTTATTTTCAAGTAAAAAATTATCGTTTATGAATGTCTGATTTGCGCTCATATTTTTTATAGAATTGAGTGGTTATTCGTTTGATGGTTTACCGATTGTGGCAAGAATTCCACCATCAACATATATGATTTGACCGTTTACAAATCGGCTAGCTTCAGAAGCTAAGAAAACTGCTGTTCCGGCTAAATCTTCTGGATCTCCCCATCGTCCCGCAGGCGTTCGACTTATAATAAATTCATTAAAAGGATTTCCGTCTACGCGAATAGGTTCTGTTTGCGAAGTAGCAAAATAACCCGGTCCGATTCCGTTAACCTGAATATTGTGTTTTGCCCATTCCGTAGCTAAGTTTTTGGTAAGCATTTTCAAACCTCCTTTTGCAGCAGCATAAGCAGAAACACTATTTCGACCTAACTCACTCATCATCGAGCAAATATTGATAATTTTACCTTCATTTCGCTCAATCATTTTACGCCCCACTAATTGCGACATGATAAAAGCTCCAACTAAATCCACATCTATAACACGACGAAAATCTTCGATTGGCATACTCACCGCAGGTTCTCTCTTGATGATTCCTGCATTATTTACCAAAATATGAATTGGTCCCTGATTCTTCTCGATTGCTTCTACTTGTTCGGCAGCAATTTTTTCGTCGGTTACATCAAAAATATATCCTGATGCTTTGTACCCTTTACTTTTGTAATATTCAAGCGCCTCTTCTAATTTGCTTGGTGTTGTACTACTAATTACTAACTCTGCTCCTGCTTGCGCTAAACCTTCAGCCATAGCCATACCCAGACCATGCGTACCTCCTGTTATTAAGGCTCTTTTATTACTTAAATCAAATAATTTCATGATTCTTTATTTTAGTTCGTTTGGAGCAACGATGTCCATATCTCCGTAATCTAAATTTTCTCCCGCCATTCCCCATATAAAAGAATAATTAGACGTTCCAGCTCCGGAGTGAATAGACCATTCTGGAGATAAAACTGCCTGATGATTTTGCATGAAAATATGACGTGTATTTTGTGTTTCTCCAAGGAAATGGCAAATTGTTTGTGGCGCTTCTAGATCAAAATAGAAATATGCTTCCATTCTTCTATCATGTGTATGTGCTGGCATGGTATTCCAAACATTTCCTGGTAATAACTCTGTTAATCCCATTTGTAACTGGCAGGTTTGAACAATACTATTCACAATCAACTTATTCAAAACCCTGCGATTTGCAGTTTTTTCTTCTCCTAACTGAATTACTTCGGCATTTTCTTTACCTACTTTTTTATTTGGAAATTTGGCATGAGCCGGAGCTGAATTAATATAAAACAAAGCTTGCTCTCCATTGGCACTTGCAAACAAAACTTCTTTGCAACCCTGACCTACATATAAAGCTTCCTTTTTATCTAATTCAAAAACTTCTCCATCGACAGTTACAGTTCCTTTTCCGCCAACATTTATAATTCCTAATTCTCTTCTGTCTAGAAAATTTTCAGATTTTAAATATGGAATCGTTTCTAATTTCAACACTTTTCCAACTGGCATAATCCCTCCTACAATGTATCTATCGTACATAGAATACGTAAGCTGAATTTGGTTTTCGATAAATAATTTCTCAATTAAAAACTGAGTTCTTAATTCGTCAGTACCATACTTTTTAAAATCTGTTGGATTTGTTGCGTATCTAAATTCAAAGTTTGTCATAATTTCTATTTAAAAATGTAATCGATTACAAAACTACACAATATATTCTAATTAGTTATAATCAAATCTCAATTTATTATTTATAAATCAGTGATAGGTGCGTATTTTGGTACTAAAAGTTTCATTACTGACCAGCCTGTTAAGTAACAAACAGCACATATTGAAAAAATGATAAAATAGCCAGCTTCAATTCCGTGAAAACCCATAAAAGACATATTGGTTTCTTTGCTATAATCAAACAACAAACCTGATCCTTTATTAATTAATGTTGATCCAACTCCTCCTGCCAATCCGCCAATACCTGTAATGGTTGCGATTGCTTTTTTAGGAAACATATCTCCTACTGTTGTAAATATATTAGCCGACCAAGATTGGTGAGCAGCACCCGAAATACCTATTATAATTACTGGCAACCAATAGCTTATATACCCTAATGGTTGTGCGATTAATGCTAATAAGGGAAAGAATGCAAAAATTAGCATAGCTCTCATTCTACCTTCGTATGGATTCATGCCTTTCTTCTCGACAAAATAAGTTGGCAACCAACCGCCAATAATTGAAAGTAACGTAATCATGTATAAAACAAATAATGGTAAAGCTGCTTGGGTAGAATCCATTCCGTAAACCGAACTTAAATAAGCTGGTGTCCAAAATAAGAAAAACCACCAAACACCATCGGTCATGAACTTACCAAAAGCAAAAGCCCACGTTTGTTTGTATCTAAAACAATCTGCAAAAGTTACTTTGGTAGTGTTTTCGGGAACGTAACCTACAAGTTTGCTATCGGCAATATCATCTTGCTGAATATATTCTAATTCAGCAGCAGAAACCTTCGGATGTTTTTCTGGTTTATCATACATAAAAACCCAAAATCCCATCCAAACAAAACCTAAAGCACCTATAATAATAAATGCCATTTCCCAACCAAAAGATTTAGCTATAAAAGGAATAGATATTGGTGCTGCCAATGCTCCAACGGTAGCACCAGCATTAAATATACTTGTAGAGAATGCTCTGTCTTTTTTAGGAAAATATTCGGCTGTGGTTTTAATCGCTGCAGGAAAATTTCCTGCCTCTCCTATTGCCAAAATGAAACGGGCAAAAATAAACAGAGTAACACTCACATTTATTACCATTCCTGTATCGTTTATAGAACTAATTATTTCTTTAGAACCTTCAAATCCTACAAACCAATTACCAGTTATTATTCCTGAAGTTGCAATACCGCAAAACGCATGCAAACAAGCTCCTAAAGACCAAATTCCGATTGCCCAAAGAAATCCTTTTTTGGTATCCAACCAATCCACAAATCTTCCTGCAAATAATAAAGAAACAGCATAAAATATAGAAAATAAGGCAGTAATGTTTCCATAATCATTGTTTGTCCAATGAAACTCAGGAGCGATATAATCACTCCATGTTAAAGAGAGCACTTGTCTGTCTAAATAATTGATGGTTGTGGCAAAAAATAACAATGCACATATACTCCAGCGATACTTTCCAGTGGATTTAGTGGTTTGGTTCATGGTTTTGGTTTATTATGGATAGTTAAAAAATTATTCTCTTTATTTATGCTTGTCAATTTCAAAATTAAGGCAGAAATAAATTTTAATGTAATCGATTGCACAAATATAGTTTTTAATACTAACTTAGCAAATAATTTAAATATTTTTTTAAAAAATCTATTTAAATAAACATATCACATAAAAAAACCAATACATAAGTAAGCATTAACCAATATATTTGTTAAATGGTCTTTTACCAAAAAAGATAGAATTAAAGGCCGAAAACTCAACCAAAATCTGCTAAATAAAAGCAAAATAAATAAAGAAAATATCGCATTGAAACGGCATAGTTTCGATAAAAAAACAAAATGAAAAAAAATAAGAATCTAAAAAATTGCCTAACAGTTATAATTCTAATTGTAGCCTTAAAGATAGGCACTCCGATATATGCTCAGGATAAAGTTATTCCGCTTTGGACAACTGCAATTCCAGACGCTATAAAGGCACCAAATTATCAAGAAAAAGAAGTTGTAAAAGATGGAATAGTAACTGGTGTTAGTTTTGTTACAATTCCTACATTGGCTATATACTTACCTCACGAAATCAAACCAAATGGAACATCGGTACTAATACTTCCGGGTGGTGGATATTCGCATTTATCGATAGATAAAGAAGGTGCAAAAGTTGCAAAATGGCTTAACTCACTCGGGATTACAGCTTTTGTATTAAAATACAGATTACCAAGCGATTTAATTATGAAAGACAAAACAATTGGGCCGTTGCAAGATGCGCAAGAAGCAATGCGTTTTATCAGAAAAAATGCCAATCAATTGAATTTAGATTCTGATAAAATTGGTGTAATAGGATTTTCTGCAGGAGGGCATTTGGCTTCGACTCTATCAACTCATTATAATGATATTGTCTATAAAACGGATAATACGATTAGTGCACGTCCGAGTTTTTCTTTATTGATCTATCCAGTAATTTGCATGACCGATGTAGTTGCACACAAAGGATCTCAGACTAATTTATTGGGCGTAAATCCTTCTCAGGAATTAATAGATAAATTCTCTAACGATAAGAGAGTTACTCCCGAAACACCTCACGCTTTTCTTGTTCACGCAACCGATGATACTGTTGTTCCATCTGAAAATAGCATTAACTATTACCTGGCTCTTAAAAACAATAAAGTTTCTGCCGAATTACATTTATATGAAAAAGGCGGACACGGATTTGGTTTAGGCGTAAAAGATACAAGCTTCTTCTGGACAAAAGATTGCGTGGAATGGTTAAAGGCTAATGAGTATTTATGAAGGTATAGAAATAAGAAGTCACTATACAAAAACTAGTTTTTCAGTTTTATCTATGAAAATTAAAAAAAAGAAAAATACCTTTATTGACTTATAACTTATGTCCAATAAGCAAGAAAAAAATACACAAAACAAGAATTAATTAAATATAAAAAATTAAACAATGATTATAGATTCATTAAATAACGCTGCAAAATATTATAGTTTACACCCTAACTTTAAAAAGGCTTTTAATTATGTAAACGAAAATGATATAAGTAAGCTTCCGGAGGGATCATTTGAAATAGCAAAAGGGGTAAAAGTAATAGTTATTCAAGGCGAAGGACTTTTAAAAGAGGAAAGTATCAAAGGATTTGAATGTCACGACAAAAATATCGACATACAAATTTCTATAAAAGGTCCTGAAACTTTTGCCTGGAAACCAAGAGAAAAATGCATTAGTCCGAATGGAGATTATAGCGATGAAAAAGATGTACGATTTTTTCATGACGCTCCAGATATGTTTTTTCAATTGCAAGAAAAACAGTTCGCTATCTTATTCCCAGAAGATGTTCATGCAGCAATGATTGGTGAAGGGATGCTAAAAAAAATCGTAATTAAGGTTGAAAAATAAAACATTCAGACTGAACACAATATAAAGCAAAGAGAATTTGATTTGAAAAGAAACATGATAATCGATCTTATCTCTTGATACAGAATAAAAAACAGTACCTAATTTATATGGATTCAATATTTAATCTTAAAGGAAAAATTGCTTTAATAACGGGTGGTGCAGGCGTGCTGGGCAGTAACTTTGCTACTGTTTTGGCTAAGCAAGGCGTTATCACAGGAATCGTATCACAATCTATTGAAAAAGCGAATAAAATAGTAGATAGAATACAAAATAATGGCGGACAAGCTTTTGCTATACAAGCAAACGTATTAAAAAAGGAAGAACTCGAGAAAGCAAAGGATTATATCATAGCTCAATACGGGCGTTTGGATATTCTTATAAATGCTGCTGGCGGAAACATGCCTGGAGCAACTATAAGTCAAGACCAGGCAATATATGATATGAATGTTGATGATTTGCAAAAAGTAATTGATCTGAATATAATTGGGACAATGCTACCCTCTCAGGTATTTTCTGAACTTTTTGCTAAGCAAAAACAAGGTATCATCATTAATATTTCATCGGCATCGGCACAAAGACCATTAACGCGAGTTGTTGGATACTCGGCATCAAAAGCTGCAATTGATAATTTTACCCAATGGATGGCAGTAGAACTAGCTACTAAATACGGAGAAGGTATTCGTGTAAACGCAATATCTCCTGGCTTTTTTATAGGTGAACAAAACAAGGCTTTATTACTTAACCCTAATGGCAAATTAACACCAAGAGGCGAAAAGATTATCAAAAATACTCCTATGAGAAGATTTGGGACACCCGAAGATATAAATGGAGCTCTTTTATTTTTATGCAGTGACATGTCTAAGTTTGTAACGGGAACAATCCTTAAAGTAGATGGTGGTTTTGCTGCTACGAGTATTTAAAAAGAAATCATTTCAATAAAAACGACTGACTTGATATCATCAATTCTAAAAAATATTCTCTGAAGAAACAAACATTAAGTTGCACTTAAAACATTGATATAAAAAAAGAAAAATGAATAATATGATTTCTCTTGGATATTCTCTTACTTTGTGTAAACTATTATAAATCATTAAACTATGAAAAAATTTAATTTACTAGCAATTATCTTATTGACCGCTTTTTCTGTTAATGCTCAAGATGTCAAATTCGCACCATTGGATACAAGTCCAGTTGACATTAGTTATTATCCGCACAAAGCCGTTAAATCTAAAAAAACGGATAGTCCAACTGCTGTTATTAAGGTGGTTTATTCTAGACCTTCGGCAAAAGGGAGAGTTATTTTTGGACAATTAATTCCGTTTGGTGAAGTTTGGCGTGTTGGAGCTAATGAAAACACAGAAATCAAATTCTACAAACCAGTTACAATTGGTGGTAAAAACATTCCAGCAGGAACTTATAGTTTATTTGCCATTCCTGAAAAAGACAAATGGACAATTATTATCAATAAAGAAATAGATCTTTGGGGAGCTTATGCCTATGACGAAACCAAAGATATTGCCAGAGTAACAGTTCCTGTTAAGGCGGTATCAACTCCTATAGAAGCTTTATCAATTGCTTTTACTAATAATGGTTCCGTAGCAAATCTGGTAATTGGTTGGGACAAAACAACTGTTGAAGTTCCGATAACAATTAAATAATTATTTACCATTAGAACTAAATATAAAAGAGATACTTAATAAAATAAGTATCTCTTTTTTTTTATACTGAAAACTGAGAGTAAATACTCAACACTGAGACTGAATACTAAAAACTAAAGCCTCCTAACTTCCTTAGGATTTAATCCTGTTTGTTTTTTTAGGAATTTATTAAAATGACTTACATCCGAAAATCCAAACTCATTGCTTATTTCTTTCATTAAAGCATTGCTGTGTTTAAGGCGATTTTCTATTAATTTGTATTTATAATCATCGATATATTTCTTTATTGAACCTCCTGTTTGTCGCTTAAACAAACTACTTAAATGATTGGGTGCCATATTAAAAAAACCTGATAAAACTGTTAAGTTTAAATTAACAGGCACACGAATTTCTTTATGAATATAATTCATAATTCCGACCAATAAGCCTTCATTCAAAACCATGTTGGCTCCTAATGATTCAAAAGCATTTTTCTTAATTACAGCAAATACACTTCGTATTAAATAAAGAAGCACCTCATTAGATCCGTTTTGGCTACCTCCATCCCACTCGCTCACAATCAATCGCATAAGGTGATTTATTTTATCTAACTCTTGAGGAGAATCAACCAGTTTGCCATCTGATGTATTGCTTATTCCAAGCAACTGATCCAGGACTTTATTCCATTCGTTTTTGGCAGTATCAGATGAAGTTCCGTCGAGATAGCGATTATTAAATTTTAATACGCTAAACTCTGTTTCTTTATCGATTATAAAAAGATGATAATCTGATGGACATAATAAGAATACACAAGGTCCTTTATACGTGACTTCTCCTCCATTTAATTGATGTAAACCACTACCAGAATGAATAAAAACCAACTCAAAATGATTGTGATTATGCACAGGAAACGGCCAGGTTTCGGTCGTAAAATGCCGAATAAATAAAGGAGTATGTTGGATAAAACGTTCCAAATGATTGTTGTTTTTTTTTACAAAAATAGAGTTTAAAAGTACAATTTTTACTTTTAAGAGTACAATAGCTTTGCAAAAAAAGTTTATGACAAAAACCAGTTTCAAACCAGCGGTGATTCCGCTTATGGCAGTTTCAGCCGGAGTAATCGTTGCTAATATATATTACAACCAACCCATATTACAAACAATAGCTTTATCACTAAAAGTTACCGAAACCCAAATTGGGAAAATTTCCATGCTTTCGCAATTAGGATATGGACTTGGAATGTTCTTTTTACTTCCGCTTGGCGATAAAGTCAATCGCAAGAATCTTATTCTTTTATTGTGTGGATTATTGGTACTTACTTTGTTTTTTATAACATTGACATCTTCATTAACTGCCTTATATATACTCAGTTTTTTTGTTGGACTTTTCTCTACTCCTGCCCAAATTATATTACCTATGGCAGCAACATTGGGCAAAGAAAACAGAGGTAAAAACGTCGGCGTAGTTTTCAGCGGAATATTGGTAGGGATATTAGGAGCGCGGGTTATTAGTGGTTTCATAACCGAATTACTAGGTTGGCGCTATGTTTTTGGAATTTCGGGATTAATGGTTCTTTTGGTTACGCTTATGCTAAAGTTATACCTGCCCGAAGTACCTTCAAAATTCAAAGGCAGTTATTTCCATCTTATAAAATCAACATTGGCACTCATACCCAAATACCCTGTTTTACGCCAAACAGCACTTTTAGGATCATTTACATTTGGAGTGTTTTGTTCCTTCTGGACAACGCTTACATTCCATCTTAGCAGCGCGCCTTTAAACTATCATTCGGGCATAATAGGATTGTTTGGTTTAATCGCCATTGGTGGTGCATTGGTCGCACCATATTTTGGAAAAATAGCCGATAAGGGCAATGTACGACGCTCTTTATTAACTACAGTTTCGATGATTATAGGCAGCATTATCCTTATAAAAATCTTCCCATATTCTATTCCTGTGTTAATTCTTAGTGTTTTCTTCTTAGATATTGGTGTACAAGCAACCCAAATTACCAATTTTACACGTATATATAGTTTACACGAAGAAGCACATAGTAGACTGAATACCATATACATGACTACTTATTTTATTGGTGCCGCAGTAGGTACTTACTTCGGACTTTTAAGTTGGAAGTTAGGAAAATGGGATATGGCTACCTCGCAAATGCTTTTATGGAGTATTATTGCATTAATAATAGTAATTTTTTCAAACAAACGTAAAGCATGAAGAACATAGCAATAATTAGTGACATACATGGTAATTTACCAGCGCTAAAAGTCGTTCTCGAAGATATAAAACAAAGAAACATTGATCAAATATATTGCTTAGGCGATTTGGTCGATTTTGCTCCTTGGCATAATGAAGTAATCGAGCTAATTAATGCATTAGAAATTCCTTGCTTAATGGGAAATCATGATGAACGCATCGCATTTGATCATGAAGTAACTCCATTGCCAAAACATAATCCTGAGGAAAGAGCCGCACGCCTTAACGGAATTAATTATACCAAACAAACTATTAAACCAGAGAACAAGGCATTCTTAAAAACGCTTCCTGAAAGACTCTTACTTAATTTTACCATTTCTGGAAAAGAAACTAAAGTACTATTAGTTCACGGTAGCACCCGAAGCAATGATGAATACATTTATGAGAATCATGATCTTACAGATGTTCAATCGATGCTTACTCAGGAAAAAGCCGATATCATCATTATGGGACATACTCACAAACCGTATGTTAGGCATATAGAAGCAACCACAGAATCTCCTGCAGGAACATTAATAAATTCAGGCTCCGTAGGTCGCTCCAGAGAAGATAATCCATTGGCAACATACCTTATATTCCATATTTCTGACGAAAATATAACTCCCGAAATTGTTAAGCTACAATACCCAATAAACGAAGTTATACGTGCCATTGAAGAAAGTGAAATTCCTGATTTTTATGCCAAATTTTTAAAGAAAGACCTAATCGTTTAATTTGATAAAATAAAAAATTCTATAAAATATTATATCTCGTTAAGGCTTACTCTGTCTTTTTTAAGAGCGCGAATTTCTATGTTTCTATCTGTTAAGGAATTACCTCCAGTGGATTATATATTTAGCCTAAAAATAGCAAGTTTGTTCCAAATAAATAATTATATTGCGATACAAATCAATACAATATGATGGGTTTAAAAAATAGTAGCAAGAAAACAAAAGCCGCTTTTATACTGGCAATTGTAATGTTAATTATAATACTAAGTACTTTTAATACACTACGAAACGCTGAAACCACCAATGAGAATATCAATGCAATTTACAAAGATCGCTTAATCGTTTCGACCTATATTTTTCATTATGCCAATGAGTTAAACCTTGTTAAGGCAAACGCAGTTAAAAACAGTAATGAAGCTGATAAAAACGATGCTGTTATTACGTCTATTCAAAATATCAAGGCAATAAACTTATTGTATCATAAAACGGTTTTAACACCCAAAGAAAAAGAAGACTTTAATACTTTTGTGGCTATCTGCTCCAAAATAAACAAACAAGCTCAAGACAAACAATGGCAAGAAGTCGAAAAATCGGCAGATGAAGCTTTAGTTACTTTAGAATCACTTTCTAAAATTCAGGTTGATGAAGCTAAATTACAATTAGAAAACGCCAATAAAGCATACAACCAATATAATGTATTGGCACAACTAGAAATTGCTTTATTAATAGTTCTTGGCGTTGCAATTATCTATTTATTGCTAACAAAAAGACACAAGCGAACTATAAAAATTCCCGAAGGCCCTAGCCTGAATTAATTTAAAAATCATATTTCTTAAATCATAAAGCCTGTTGAAGCAAATACTGCATCAACAGGCTTTTTCTATGTTTTCTGTATTTCTACTTCACTCCTTCTAAATATTAAAATATAAAAAATGCATTTCATGATTTTAATCATGAAATAAGATTAACCTCAATAATATCTTTACAACGCTAAAACCATAATTAAATAATTATAATTCAAAAAGTTATAAAACATTTGTAGTAAAAATTATGGAATAGGTTCCTCCTAGGCCGAATACAAAATTAGAAATTGCAATAATATGCAATAGCCTTCATAAAAAGCAAGGCAATTATATATAGAACACGTTTTCGGTTTGGGAGTTTTTTTCAATTTAAAATTCTGTTTTCTAAAAAAGTAACTAATCTAATTTGGGTATTCTTAACATGAAATATAAGAGTATCGATAAAAATAAATTCATGGATAAATTATTCTTAATTTCTGAAATAAACCGATTAAAACAAGAAAAAAACGCGATTATCCTCGCTCATTATTATCAAGAAAAAGACATACAAGATATTGCCGATTTTGTAGGCGACAGTCTTGAATTATCAAAAAAAGCAGCCACTACAAATGCAGATACAATTGTTTTTGCAGGAGTTTATTTTATGGCCGAAACTGCAAAAATTATCAATCCAAATAAAAAAGTGCTTTTACCTGACCTCAATGCAGGTTGTTCTCTTGCCGATGGATGCGACCCGGTTAACTTTAAAAAACTAAAAGAACTTTTTCCTAAACATGTTGTGGTAACCTACATCAATTCTTCAGCAGAGATAAAAGCTTTAAGTGATTGGGTATGTACCTCATCTAATGCAAAAAAAATAATCGAAGCGATTCCTAAAAAACAAGAAATAATTTTTGCCCCAGACAAAAACCTAGGAATGTATCTAAAAAAGGAAACAAAACGTGATTTACTTCTTTGGGATGGTTCCTGCATTGTACATGAAGCTTTTTCATTAGATAAACTAATCGAAATTTACAATACAAACCCAACCGCCAAGATTGTTGCCCATCCCGAATCCGAAAGACATATCTTGGAAACAGCCCACTATATTGGGTCAACATCTGGAATGCTCAATTTTATCAAAAATGATTCGGCTACAACATTTATCGTAGCAACAGAGGCAGGAATAATGCATCAACTCGCAAAAGATGCTCCGCAAAAAACAATCATTCCAGCTCCTTCTCACGAAGATAATACCTGTGCTTGTAGCGAATGTGCCTATATGAAGATAAATACATTAGAGAAGCTTTATTTATGTCTAAAGAATGAAAGCCCAGAAATTAGCATTAATGAAGAATTACGATTACAAGCTATAAAACCAATAGATAGAATGCTCAATTTCTCTTAATCACCAAAGCTTATCATCATGAAAAATACTGACATACTTATAATTGGTTCTGGAGTGGCAGGTTTATTTTTTGCAATAAAAATAGCGAAAAAACGTCCTGAATTATCGATTACAATCATGACCAAAGAAAAAGCTAAAAACTCCAATACGCAATTAGCGCAAGGAGGAATTGCAGTTGTTACCGATAGTATCGAAGATAGTTTTGAGCAACACATTCAGGACACCTTAAAATCTGGCGGTGGTTCATGTGATGAGGAAATTGTAAAAATGGTAATACATCAGGCGCCAGAAAGATTAGGTGAACTTATTGATATTGGTGTTTCTTTTGATAAAAATAAATCCGGAATCTGGAATTTAGGTTTAGAAGGCGGACATTCTCAACATCGCATTTTACATCATAAAGATATATCTGGAGCAGAAATCGAAAAAAAACTAATTGATACCATAAATCAATTGTCTAATATTACCGTATTAGAAAATCATTTGGTTATAGATATAAATACTAAAAACAATAAAGGAAATCCTTATGCTATAGGAGCTTTTTATTGTGACAAAGTCAATGACAGAATAAAATACATACAAGCTAAAACCATTGTTTTAAGCACTGGAGGATGTGGGCAAATTTTTAAAAACACTACAAATCCCGAAATTGCAACAGGTGATGGAATCGCAATTGCATCACGAGCCGGAGCCTTAATAAAGGATATGCAATACATACAGTTTCATCCAACGGCATTATACGAAGAAGATAAAAACCCGTTTTTTTTAATTTCTGAAGCCGTAAGAGGTTTTGGAGCGCATATCGTTAATGAAGATCAAAAGCGTTTTATATTTAAAGATGATATTCGCGGAGAATTAGCGACAAGAGATATTGTTTCTCAAGCTATAAGCAAAGAAATAGAAGCATCTGGAAAACCGTATGTTTATTTAGATTGCAGACATTTGGAATTAGAAGAATTCTATGCTCATTTTCCTTCCATTACAGATTACTGCAAGAAAATCGGATTAAATCCTAAAATAGATTTAATTCCTATTGTACCCGTTGCGCATTATCAATGTGGAGGAATAAATGTCGATAAAAACTCAGAAACAAATATAAAAAACTTGTACGCTATAGGCGAATGCTCCAGAACGGGATTACATGGAAAAAACAGATTAGCCTCAAATTCTTTATTAGAAGCTTTAGTTTTTGCACACCAAGCCTCAGAACATATCGATAGTATTATTGATGGAATAACTTTTTCTCCAAAAAAAACTATGTTAGGTTTTAATGAACCTTTGGTTAAAACCAATTCTAATAATTTTGCGAAACTGAAAAAAGAACTTCAAACCATGATGACTCATTTTTACGCTAACAAAGATGCTGATTTTGAAAAAATAATAGACGAAATAGAATCGATGAAAATGAAAACTGTAGCATTGTTATTTAAAAAACAAAAACTAACAACACAACTCGTAGAATTTACAAATATGCTTACAGTTGCAAAAATTGTTATCGAGGATCATAAAGAACAAATTATTGAAAATATCTCGAGTTATTAAAACTCGAGATATTACTTGACATAGAATTAATAACTATCTAAAAATTATTAAGGATCACTAATTAATGCTCCACTTCATCAACACCATTAAACATATTTATCAGTTTGGTAATAGGATCATCAGAATGCATCATTTCAGTAGAATCTAAAGTGATTTTGGTAATCTCCGAAGCTCTTTTGCACATTTGCTTTTCGTAAGTGGCAATCGCTTCCTGAATGTTTGGGAAGTTATTACCAGAAAGAACCTCAGCTAATTCAAAAGCATCTTGCATTGCCATATTTACACCTTCTCCTGCATAAGGCGGCATGCGATGTGCAGCATCACCTAACATAGTAAGATTTGGTAAAGCATCCCATTGCTGATCTAGCGGAAAATGATATTGTGGTCTGGGAATAATCGACATTTCATCACTTTCAAATAATTCCTGCCAAACTGGATCCCATGAACCAAATTCTTTTTTAAACCATTGATAAACCTCATCTTTATTAGAGAAATCAATACTACTATCACGAACCCAAAATTCATCGACTTTGCAACCTGTATAAAAAGAAAGTGTTCCATCTCCTTTCATGCTTAAAATCAATGTTTTTTCGTCGCCAAAAGCAAATATTTTTCCACCATTTACAAGCTTATATAATTTTGGAGCATTTTTTTCAGAATCATAAATGTTTCCTTCTACAATTGTAACACCCGAGTATATTGGTTTTATCGAGTTAATGTGAGGTCTTATTTTTGAGTTCGCTCCATCGGCTGCGATTACAATATCGGCTTCTGCTTTTGAACCATTTTTGAATGTTAATTCCCAACTCTCATTTTTTGGAGACATCGAAAGAAACTGACTGTCCCAAACCACAGTATCGGGTTGTAAAGAATCTAGGAGTATATTTCGTAATGGGCCACGATCTATTTCTGGACGATTCTCCTCATAATCATCGGCAGAATGCGTATCCATTGCAACATTCAGGTTTTTATCTAGAATACGCAATTTACCTGCTTCAGGACGATGATTGGCATAAAATGCATCTATTAATCCTGCTCTGCGAAGCGCTTCTAATCCTGATTCTTCATGAAGATCCAAGGTAGCTCCCTGAACTCTAACATCCGAATTAAAATCTCTCTCATATACTTTTACTTCTGCGCCTTTAAGTTGCAAAAGTCTTGCTAATGTTAAACCTCCTGGTCCTCCACCTACAATTGCTATTTTTTTATTTTTAATTAACATAACTCAATTCTTTAATTTTATAAGACAAAATTATTTCTTCTTGAGTGTCGATAATTGTATAAATCGGTCGTTTATATTCTTGTTCAGTTCCTTAGGAGTTACACCCGAGAATTTCTTGATGTTTTTTATAAAATGAGCCTGATCGGTAAAGTTTTGTTCAGGAAAAAGTTTGCCTTCTTTTATTTGTTGAAATGTAGCTCTAAACCGAAGAATGGTACAATATGCCTTTAATGATATTCCAAACCGTTGATTAAAGTATCGATTGATTTGTCGGCTATTCCAATGGATTGTTTCGGCAATTTCGGCAATCGTAATTTCACCATTTGAATTATATATTAAATCAAATAATTTTCTCTTACGTTCGTCAATTTCAAGATTCAGAAAACTCAAAAACTTTGACGAAAGTAAATCACAAAACCCTTCAAAATTTTCGAAATCCTGAATTGAAATCCCAAAATAATCCGAAGGTAAATTATAAGCAGTATCTACTAAAACAGGGAATTTATCTTTAAAAAGATATTCGATAGCCAATAGTTTAAAACTAACTGCAAACATTGCTGTCTTTGGCGCAAGCACAGCTCGAGAAGGTTCAGAATCGACTCCCAGAAGTGTAATATTATCTCTGTCTTCAAAAGAAAATATAAGATCTATTCTCCCATCTGGCAGAATCACAATTTGTTTTTCCTGATCAGAAACATTCGAAAGCATCCAAAAACTTTCAACATAGTTAGACAACGGGAAACCAGGTTTCATTTCCCGATAGTCTATATCTAGTATTTCTTGATTAGTTTTATTCAATTTTATTCACCATTAAGGCATTAAGAAAAATTAAGCTTTGTCCTTTTTTTTTGCCACAGATTAAAAGTTTTTTACCATTATAGAGATTAAGTTTTAGCATTTGGATTTTCAAATGCACAAGAAGTTAAATTTGGTGTAAAAGGAGGAATTAATCTTTCTACTTTGACAGGAGATATTTATGATGCTTCTTCAAAAGTTGGTTTCCAGGTTGGAGGTTTTGCAGAGATAAAATTATCAGATAAATTCTTTGTTCAACCTGAGCTTTTATACTCTACTCAGGGAGCTAAATCTAAAGTATCTGCTTATGGTTTTTCTTCTGAATCTAATTTTAAGTTTGGGTATTTAAATGTACCAGTAATGGCAAAATATTATGTTATAGATAAATTTAGTTTAGAAGCTGGGCCTCAAATCGGGTTTTTAGTAAGTGCTAAAAATGATTATTCATATTCAACATTAGGATATAATGAATCTGGAAAAGAAGATGTTAAAGATCAATTTAAATCAATTGACTTTGGAGTAAACTTTGGTGCTGGATATGACTTCACTGAAAATATTTCTGCTGGTGTTAGATATAACTTGGGGTTATCTAACATTACTGACTTCGGAGATGGAGATAATGCTAAATTTAAAAATAGCGTATTTTCTTTATCAGTAGGATATAAATTCTAAACTATTTTAATTACGTTTTAAAAGCCCCTCATAATCAATTTATGTGAGGCTTTTTTTTATTTATAAGTTTTTTAGTAATAATTTTTAGCGGTCTTAAAACAAATTTAGCATCACTAAATTTAGTGAGAAAAACAGTAATAACATTCTTCTTTTCAGAGAGATAAAGAATGAAAATAGGATTTCGTGTTTTTATTAATTTTTTGTTTTTTTTATGATTTTATTGGAATTTCGTTTGCACTTTTTTACGTTTGCCGCTTAAACCTTAACATAATACAAAAAAATGAAAAAAATTACTTTATCAATTGTTGCTGTTTTAGCATTTGGATTCGCAAATGCACAAGAAGTTAAATTTGGTGTAAAAGGAGGAATTAACCTTTCTACTTTTACAGGAGATGTTGAAAACGCTTCTTCAAAAGTTGGTTTCCAAGTTGGTGGTTTTGCAGAAATTAAATTAACTGAAAAATTCTCTATTCAACCTGAGCTTTTGTACTCTTTACAAGGAGCTAAATTTGAAGAGTCAGGAGAAGGATTTAGTTATGAAAACACTGATAAATTTTCGTATTTAAATATTCCAGTAATGGCGAAATATTATGTTGCTGAAAAATTTAGTTTAGAAGCAGGTCCTCAAATTGGATTTTTATTAAGTGCTAAATCTGATTTTACAAATACAGATGAATTTTTTGGGACTACATCTGGTGATGAAGATGTTAAAGATTTTTACAAATCAATTGACTTTGGAGTAAACTTTGGTGCTGGATATGACTTCACAGAAAATCTTTCTGCTGGTCTTAGATATAATTTAGGTTTATCTAATATTGCTGAAAATGAAGAAGGTGATAACGGTAAAATTAAAAACAGTGTATTCTCTTTATCAGTTGGATATAAATTCTAATAACTATTTTAGAATATTATTTTTAAGATATTCTTAGTTTGACTTTTTACAATTTAGCAACCCTTAAGTAGAAATATTTAAGGGTTGTTTTTTTTATGTATGATTTTAAGATGACTTTGTTATTTGCTGAGTATAAATGCAATTTATAGGTTTTTTACGGTTAATTATTGTTAGGTTTAAAAGAAATTTGCTCTCACTAAATTTAGTGAGAAAAACAGTAATAATAAGCTCTAAGTCAGTGTTGTGAAGCTGGAAAGGTATGAGGATTGGTTTTATAAGATATTTTTTTTTAATCTGAAATTTTGGAATTTAAAGCGCTGTTTTCTAGGTTTGTCTCCTAAATTTTAACAAAACATAAAAAATGAAAAAAATTATTTTATCTATGGTTGCGATTTTAGCATTTGGATTTGCAAATGCTCAAGAAACAAGATTTGGAGTAAAAGGAGGTCTTAACCTCACAAATTTCACAGGTGGTTATGATACTAAATCTTTAGTTGGTTTCCATGTTGGAGGTTTTGCAGAAATTAAAGTTATGGACAAATTTTTTATTCAACCAGAGCTTTTGTACTCAGCACAAGGGGCAAAATTTGATAGCCCATTTGGAGATTATGATGCTAAATTGAGTTATTTAAATATTCCTGTTCTAGCTAAATATTATGTAACAAAAGAATTTTCAGTTGAAGCTGGTCCACAAATAGGATTCTTATTGTCAGCTAAAACTGATGGTGAAGATGCTAAAGATGGTTATAAATCTACAGATATAGGTTTCAATTTAGGAGCTGGATATAATTTTACTGAAAATTTATCAGTGGGTATTCGTTATACTATTGGTTTGTCAGGTCTTGCTGATAGAGGAGATTATGAAGATTTAGATGATTATTATGATAGTGCTAAAAACAGTGTTTTGGCTTTATCTCTAGGATATAAATTCTAATTTTATTTTTTAAAATATACGTTAAAACCTTCTGCAATAGTAGAAGGTTTTTTTATGATTAAAAAAAGCTTTCCTTTGTTTTATGAACTGGACTCGTTATATAAAAGAATATCAATCCTATCTTAAGATAGAACGTGGTTTATCTAAAAATACAATCGAGAACTATGTTTTTGATATTGAGCGATTATGTCTTTTTCTTACTCAAAACGAAATTGAAGTTTCTCCAGTGCAAATTAATGAAGAAACAGTTCAGGATTTTATTTATTCAGTTTCCAAAGAAGTTAACCCTCGTTCTCAAGCTCGAATTATTTCGGGTTTAAAAAGTTTTTTCAATTATTTGATATTCGAAGATTATCGCAATAATAGCCCTTTAGAACTTATAGAATCTCCTAAGACAGGAAGAAAATTGCCAGACACTTTATCTGTCGATGATATTGATAGACTCATTGCTGCTATCGATTTAAGCTCTAATGAAGGAGAAAGAAATCGTGCTATGTTAGAGACTTTATATGGTTGCGGACTTAGGGTTTCAGAATTAGTTGCTTTAAAAATATCGGATTTATTTTTTGAAGAAGGATTTATTAAAATTACTGGAAAAGGAAATAAAGAACGTTTTGTTCCTATTGGAGAATCGACTCAAAAATATATTTTGCTATATGTTAATTTAGTACGGTCGCATTTAAACATTAAAAAAGGTTTTGAAGATACTTTGTTTTTAAATCGTAGAGGAAGTCAGTTAACCAGAGCCATGATTTTTACAATTATCAAAGATCTGGCTTTTAAGATTGGTTTAAATAAAAATATAAGTCCACATACTTTAAGACATTCTTTTGCTACTCATTTGCTTGAGAATGGTGCCGATTTGCGATCCATACAATTAATGTTAGGACATGAATCGATCACTACAACCGAAATATATGTTCATTTAGACAGAACATATTTAACACAGGTAATTCATAGTTTTCATCCGAGAAAGTAAACTTTTGGCTAAAATATTTGAGATGATTTTATTTTTGTCTTAAAAAAATTAATATCTTGGAGGTGTATTGTTCGTAAAAAAGAGAATTTGTTCTCATACTTATAATAAGCAATAAAAAACGAAATTTTTATGTTTTTTTAAGCCTTAAATAATAGTATCAATTTTGTTCTATTCTGGATAAAATGGTCAACTTACACAGACACAATTATGGTTTTTGATTTATATGAAGATGAAAATTGTCAGAAGTTGAATAACTTTTACAAAAAACTATTTGCCGAAATTCCCGATTTAATCTTTCAATTTATTATCGATGTCGATAATACTTATTCTTTTCCTTTGGTTAGTAAAGCTATGGAAGAGATTTTTGAGTTACCAACTACAGAATTTACAAATCGAAGTAAATTTGCGATGTACGAAAGAGTGCATCCCGAAGATCGACATATGTTTATTACTTCACTATCTAAAGCCCGAAAAACACTAACGCCCTGGGAAGTAGAGTTTCGGGTAGTTTTACCAAAAAAAGAAATTCGGTGGCTAAAAGTTTGCGCAAAATCCGAAGGTTCTCCAGATGGTCTGGTTAGTTTCTACGGACGGATTTCGGATGTAACGGATATAAAAAATCAGGAGCTTAAACTTAAAATTTCAGAAGAAAGGTTTCAGTTTGCTTTAGACGCATCTACAGTTGGTGTTTGGGATTGGGATATGGTAACAAACAGAGTATTTTATTCGTCTTTATCGTTGAAAATTTTAGAATTAGAATCTAATGATATTTTTGATGATCCAGAACGTTGGGATAAAATCGTGCATCCAGATGATTTACCTAAGTATTACTCGGATATTCAAGAGCATTTTGATAATAAAATACCTTATTATGAAAATTACCACCGTGTATTAACTTCTAGTGGTAAATACAAATGGATTCTCGATCGGGGAAAAGTTATCGAAAGAGATTCAAACGGAAAACCATTGCGTGTTTTGGGTACGCATACAGATGTTTCTTATCAAAAAGAGAAAGAACTGGAACTCATTAAAACGATGAAATTATTTAGTGATCAAAATAGTCGATTGCTTAATTTTTCTCATATCGTTTCTCATAATTTAAATACTCAAGCAGGTAATATTAAGAGTATTCTTGATTTTATCGATGAAGATCATAGTAAAGAAACAATTGATGAGATGTTGGTGCATTTACGAACGGTTTCTAATGATTTAAATGATACTATTTCTAATTTAACTCAGATTGTACAAATACAGAGTAATCTCAATATTGTTATAAAACCTCTTAAACTGGCGTATAGTATTGATAAAACGGTTTCTATAATCAAGGCTTTTAGTGCAAAAACAAAAATAGTAATACTTAATAATGTACCAGATTATGTAACGATTAATTTTAATCCTGCTTATCTGGAAAGTGTTTTATTGAATTTTACTACGAATGCAATTAAATATGCTCATCCTGATAGAGCGCCTGTAGTCGAGTTTATTTTTGCAATTGAGCCAGATGGTCGCAAAGCTTTAAAAATTAAAGATAACGGTATCGGAATTGATTTAGAGCGCTATGGCGATTTGATATTCGGGATGTATAAAACCTTTCATAAACATAAAGAAGCTCGCGGTATTGGATTGTATATTACAAAAAACCAAATAGAATCTATGAAAGGGGAGGTTTCTGTAGAAAGTGTTGTTGGTGAAGGAACCGTTTTTAAGATTATATTTAATGATGATTTGTAGGTTCAGAGGTTCTAAGGTTCAAAGTTGCAAAGGTTCAGAGTTGCAAAGGCTCTAAGGTGCTAAGATTCAAAACGTGCGTAATACCCGCAAACTTGCCTTTCTGAGCGGAATAGAAGAATCTCCATCAATAACTTGACAGTTTTAGAGTAAGTTTGGGTTGGTTTCTGAAAAGGGGACAAGACAGAGAAAATATTCAAAGGTTTTAGCTAGTGCAATTGTAAAATATAATAGATTGAGTATATACTCTATTAACTTTGAATTTACTCTAACAAAAACTTTGCGAACTTTGCGTAAATCCTTGCGTCCTTTGCGGTTAAATAAGATACATAGATTAATTTTTCTTAACCCTTTAATAGTAAAAAAAAGGAAAAGTATCATAAATAAAAAAACTCCTCAATTGAGGAGTTTTTTTATGATTATAAAGAGAGTTTTATTTTGCAATATTTACTGCTCTTGTTTCTCGTATTACTGTTACTTTAACCTGACCTGGGTAAGTCATCTCAGTTTGTATTTTTTGTGAGATATCAAATGATAAACTTGCAGCATTATCATCAGATACTTTTTCGCTTTCTACAATTACACGAAGCTCTCTACCTGCTTGAATAGCGTAGGCGTTTTTAACTCCATTAAATCCGTAAGCTACTTCTTCAAGGTCTTTTAAACGTTGGATATAAGAATCTAATACTTGTCTTCTTGCACCAGGTCTTGCGCCAGAAATAGCATCACAAACCTGAACGATTGGCGATAATAGTGATTTCATTTCGATTTCATCGTGATGCGCTCCAATTGCATTACAAACTTCTTCTTTCTCACCGTATTTCTCAGCCCATTGCATTCCTAATAATGCGTGTGGTAAATCACTTTCAGTATCTGGAACTTTACCAATATCGTGAAGTAAACCAGCTCTTTTAGCTAATTTTACGTTCAGTCCTAATTCGGCAGCCATAATACCACACAATTTAGATACTTCTCTAGAGTGTTGTAATAAGTTCTGACCGTAAGAAGAACGGTATTTCATACGTCCAACAACTTTTATTAATTCTGGGTGTAAACCATGAATTCCTAAATCTATTACTGTACGTTTTCCAACTTCAATGATTTCATCATCAATTTGTTTTGCAGTTTTAGCAACAACTTCTTCGATACGTGCTGGGTGAATACGACCATCTGTAACTAATTTGTGTAATGCTAAACGAGCGATTTCTCTACGTACAGGGTCAAAACAAGAAAGGATAATTGCTTCTGGAGTATCATCTACAATAATCTCAACACCTGTTGCAGCTTCTAGCGCACGGATGTTTCTACCTTCACGACCAATGATTCTTCCTTTTACATCATCCGATTCGATATTGAATACAGATACACAGTTTTCTACTGCTTCTTCTGTTCCAACTCTTTGGATTGTGTTAATGATGATTTTCTTAGCTTCTTGTTGTGCAGTAAGTTTTGCCTCTTCAATAGTATCTTGAATATGAGACATTGCATTACTTCTTGCTTCTGCTTTTAAGCCTTCCATTAATTGGTTTTTAGCTTCTTCTGCAGAAAGACCTGAAATTACTTCTAATTGTTGTAGTTGACTTTTGTGTAATTTATCAACTTCAGCTTGTTTTTTGTCTAAAACTTCAATTTTGTTAGTATATTCCTGAGTTTTAGCTTCGTAATCATCATTAGTCTTTTTTGCTTTTGATAATTCATTAGAAACTTGAGATTCTTTGTCGCGTACTCTTTTTTCTACTTCTGCTACTTTTTTATCTCTTGCAAGAATTACTTGTTCGTGCTCTGATTTTAATTCAATAAACTTTTCTTTTGCTTGAAGAATTTTATCTTTCTTAATGTTTTCGGCTTCCAGATTAGCATCTTTTAAAATCGATGCAGCTTCTTTTTTTGAGTTCTTGATTAAATTGGAAATATTGCTTTTTTCTATGATTTTGGCTATCCCAAAACCCCCAGCAACACCTATAATTCCTGAAATAATGATCGTTATTATGCTGTCCATGTTTGTTAAAATTTATATATAAAAAAGCCTACATTAGGTTGCTTGTATAAACTCGAAAAGACAAGTTTTGAGCTAACTCACTGTTCAAGTTTCCTCGCCGAAGCGTGGCATGCTTTAGTAGTGATGATTTGCTCATTCTAATTTGTTAGTGTTGAGTTTACCAAATATGAACTAATGTAGGCAGTATCTTAGTTTCTGTAAAGAACGTTTAATTTTCGAGATATTGATCTAAAAGGGTATTTAATCTTTTAATTCTTTCGATAGTTTCATCACTATCAGTTGCTTTGTCAATTTGTTTTTGCTCTACTTGCGATGCAAATTGTAATGCACACATGGCTAAAACGTCTTGTTTGTCGCGAACAGCATAGTTTTCTTCAAATTGCTTAATCATAACATCAATTTTTTTAGAAGCACTTCTAAGTCCTTCTTCCTGTGATAGTTCGACCGTTAGTGGGTAAACTCTGTCAGCGATTGATATTTTTATTTTAAGCTTTTCGTCCATGTTATTACTAGTCTGATAGTTGTGCTATACAGTGGTCTATTTCGCGAATTAATGAATTTATTTTAAGCTTTGTATCTCTCTTATTATCGTTACTGCCAAGTAAAGAATTGGCGATTTTGAGTGTTTCATACTGCTTTTTCAGGGCCTCAATCTCTTCCGATTGTTTGTGTATGGTGTGCTTAGCCTCTGTTAATTCTGACTTTAGTTCTTGATTGTTTTTTTCTAAACCTTTTAGCTTCGCAAAAAGTTTTTCTACTTTATATTCAAGAGTATCAATTATTTCGGCAATTACACTCATTATAAATCCTATTCATTACTTAATCATACAAAGTTAGTATTCCTTTTTATTAATGCAATATTTTATCGATTTTTTTGCATTAAAAATAGCAAATTAATGGAATTCAAGGTATTGTATTTTGTGATTTTAGTAATTATTTTACTAACTTTTTTTTATCTTAGCAAAAATGTAAATCATGAGATATTCTGTATTTTTTCTGCTATTTTGTAATCTTATTTCTGCTCAGACAGATTATCCGAAAGACTATTTTAGACCACCTCTTGATATACCAATGCAGCTTTCTGGGAACTTTGGGGAGTTAAGACCAAACCATTTTCATGCTGGGTTTGACTTAAAAACTAATCAAAGAGAAGGGCTGAATGTGTACGCTGTTGCCGATGGATATATTTCGAGAATTAAAATTTCGACTTTCGGAAATGGTAAAACTTTGTATGTAACACATCCAAATGGTTACACATCTGTATATGGACATTTGCAAAGTATGGTTGGGACAATTCAGGAATACATCAAGAAAACGCATTATCAGGAGAAATCATTTGAAATCGAAATGTTCTTGAAACCAGGGGAAATGGTTGTTACCAAAGGACAGTTGATAGGATTGTCTGGAAATACAGGTTCTTCAGAGGGACCACATTTGCATTTTGAATTCCGTGATTCTAAAACAGAGTTTGTTATTAATCCAATGCTTTTTGGTTTTGATAAATATGTTAGAGATACAAAAAAGCCAGTAATTTCTAATTTATATGTTTATCCGCTTGACGATAACACAACTGTTAATCAATCGAAAGTGCCTTTAATGCTTAATTTGACATTGCAAAAAGATGGAACTTATTTGTCTGATAGGGTTGCTACAAACGGAAAAATAGGTTTTGGAATTACTGCTGTAGATTATGACGATGTTTCGTTTAATAAAAATGGAGTTTATAAAGTAGAGTCTTTTTATAATGGAAATTCTAATTTCGGATATCAATTTAATACTTATTCATTTGATGAAATGCGATACATAAACGCATTAATTGATTATCCTAGATATAAAAAAACTGGGCAGAGAGTGCAAAAATTGTTTATGAAAACGCCTTTTGCCTTGAGCATTATAAAAACGGATGCTCTGAACGGAGTGCTTCCGGTTGTGCCAAATTTAGCTTCGGCGTATCGTGTAGAAGTTTCGGATTTTTATGGAAATATAAATACAGTTAATATTCCAGTTCAGTATGATTCCTTGCCTGCAATTGTAAATCCGACACCTGAAGCTTCAAATTATTCGGTGAAATATAACAAAGACGCTAATTTCTCTAAGAACAATATGTCGGTGTTTTTTCCTGCGGGAACATTTTATGATGATTTTAATTTGAATTTTGATGTAAAAAATGACCGTATTTATATTCATGACGATACAGTTCCGGTTCATTCTAATTTTACAATTACTATAGAAGATGGTAAATATCCCGAAAATCTTAAGGATAAAGTTTATATAGGCAGAATTACAGGAAAGAGTGGTAGTTATAATGCTACATCTCGTAAAGACAATGTTTATACAGCTAAGTCAAAAACCTTAGGACAATTTGGGTTAGTTCTAGATACAATCAAGCCAACAATTAGTATTGCAAAAACAATTCAGGATAAATGGATTAGCGATGTAAAGAAAATTCAGTTTACTATTAGTGATAGTATGTCGGGGATTAAATCTTACAATGGGTATTTAAACGGAAATTGGATTTTGTTTGAGTATGATAATAAAACCAAAAAGATAACTCATGATTTTAATGATGGTATTGTAGCCGAAGGAGCGAATGATTTAAAAATAGAAGTTGTTGATAATGTGGGGAATTCTGCTATCTTTGAGACTCGTTTTTTTAGAAGTCAAACAAAATAAAAATATAACTTTTGAATAAGAATCTGCTATTTGTTTTCCTTTTTTTAGGTATTGGTTTTGTTTCACTTGCTCAAAATGCTAGAGTAAAAGGAGTGATTTTGGACGAAAGTAACCTCCCAGTTGCTTATGTAAATGTTTCTCATTCGGGAAATGTTACACAATCCGACTCGGATGGATTTTTTGATATTTTGGTTCCGTCTAATAAAAAAGTGATTATTGTTTTTACTCACATTTCGCAGAAAATGATGACGATAACAGTGAATTTAAAACCGAATGAAATTTTTGTTTTTAATCCTGTAATGAATAGTTATGCCGAACAAATGGGAGAAATTGTTGTTATGGCAAATAAAAAACGTGTTCAGGGAATTACAGTTGTAGATCCAGTAACGATAAAGAAAATTCCGGGTGCTAATCCTGGAATTGAAAATATATTAAAAACATTGCCAGGTGTAAATAGTAATAATGAACTTAGTACACAATACGCTGTTCGTGGAGGAAATTATGATGAAAATCTGGTGTATGTAAACGAAATCGAAGTATACCGTCCTTTCTTGATTCGTTCAGGACAACAAGAAGGTTTAAGTTTTACGAATACAGATTTAGTTCAGAATGTAGATTTTTCGGCAGGAGGATTTCAATCTAAGTTTGGAGATAAGCTTTCATCGGTATTAGATATTACTTATAGAAAGCCAACAAAATTCGGGGCAGCTTTTGAAGCTAGTTTTCTTGGCGGAAGTATTGCAGTCGATGCGGTTTCTAAAAACAAAAAATGGTCGGCAATTACAGGAGTTCGTTATCGTAATAATAGTATGCTTGTAAATAGCCAGGATAC
This sequence comes from Flavobacterium sp. AJR, assembly GCF_002156885.1. Taxonomy (NCBI): domain Bacteria; kingdom Pseudomonadati; phylum Bacteroidota; class Flavobacteriia; order Flavobacteriales; family Flavobacteriaceae; genus Flavobacterium; species Flavobacterium sp. AJR. The sequence goes on from NZ_NCWQ01000039.1 coordinate 27,794, forward strand.
TCAAACTAATTATACGCCTTCGTATACAGATATCCAGACGAATGTAAATTACATCGCTTCGGCAAAATGGCAATGGAGTTTTCTAGGAGCTCTTTCTCAAAATAAATATTTATACCAGCCATTAACTCGTGAAACCAAATTTGGACCTATCGATAAACCAATGGCGCTTGCAGTATATTATGAAGGGCAAGAAAGAGATAAGTATGATACGTATTTTGGAGCAATAAAATCAACATATAATGTTTCTTCCAATTTTACGTTAAAATTTATAGGTTCTATATTTCATACACAAGAGCAAGAACATTATGATATCTTGGCACAATATCGCTTAGGAGAAGTAGATAGTGATGGTTCGGTTGTTTTACAAGAAGTGGATTATACTAAGGGAATTGGTATGCAATTAAATCATGCACGTAATGATTTAGATGCTTTAATTGTAAATGCTGAATTAAAAGGAATTTATAATTGGAAAGAAAATCTTATTGAGTTTGGAGTAAAATATACTCGTGAATCTATACGTGATCGTGTAGCAGAGTGGGAGATGATTGATTCTGCAGGTTTTTCGGTAAATCCACCTCTTGTGGTTTTGCCTAAAAACGATCAGCCATACGAACCTTATACAGGGCCATTGTTACCGTATCAAAATGTTAGAGCAACAAATTTTAATACTATAAATAGATTTTCGGGTTATGCACAATGGAGCCGAAAAGGAGTTTTAGGTTCTAGTGAAGTTTGGTACAATGCAGGAGTTCGTTTTCAGGATTGGAAAGTATCAGGAGGAATTGTCGAAGGAAAAAATCAGATTGTATTTAGTCCACGTGCTCAATTTTCGATAAAACCAGATTGGAATATGGATATGGTTTTTAGACTTTCGGGAGGGTTATATCATCAGCCACCGTTTTATAGAGAATTACGTGATGCAAGTGGAGAAGTATTACCAAATACAAAGGCGCAACAATCTGTACATGTAGTTTTGAGTAATGACTATAATTTTAAAATGTGGAATCGACCATTTAAACTTATTTCGGAGTTGTATTATAAATCATTAACAGATGTAAATGTTTATACTATCGATAATGTTCGAATTAGATATATTGCCAATAATAATGCGACGGCTTATGCTCAAGGTTTAGATCTTAGATTAAATGGAGAGTTTGTGCCGGGAACTGAATCATGGTTTAGTTTTGGATATTTAAAAACACAAGAGAATTATGAAGATAAAGGATATATAGCCAGACCAACAGATCAACGATTAAAATTTGCTCTTTTGTTTCAGGATTATATGCCTAATATTCCGAGTGTAAAAATATATTTAAATTTAGTTTATAATACAGGATTGCCTGGAGGTTCGCCTTCATATTCAGATCCGTATTTATATCAAAACAGGTTAAAAGATTACCGCCGAGTAGATGTTGGGTTCTCTAAAGTTTTTATTGATAATAATAAAGTTGCAAAAAGTAAGTTTTTTAAAGAGTTTAAAGAATTGTCATTAGGGTTTGAAATTTTCAATCTTTTTGATAATCAAAATGCGATAACAAATACTTGGGTTCGTGATGTATATTCTAAAAATCAATATGCAATTCCTAATTATATGACATCGAGAGTTTTTAATATAAAATTAACCGCAAGGTTATAAAAACCAATGGAAAAGCTAGTTTAGAACGCATAAATTGACTGTAAATAGGCTAACCATTTTTAAAATTGATTACATTTGAAATTATTTTTTAATAAAACAACATGAGAAAATTACATATATCCATCATAAGTCTTTCTGTTTTACTTTTAGTGAGTTGCAAGAATGAAGTCGAGAAACCAAAGGTTACTTACGATGCGTCTACAGGTTCAAAAGTAATTGCCAAGGTAGATTCTACTCAAGTTGCAATTGCCGATTTGCCAATCCAGATGGAAGGAACAAATTATTTGATTCACCCAGTTGGAGACGTAAGAGTATATGAAAGAGGAACTAAAGCGCGTTATGGTTCATCGAGTGTGAATGATATAAGTTTTACAATTTCGAATATTGGAGAGTATGAAATTACGGGATATTTGCAAAATTTAAAATTTCAAAAAATAGATTCAGATTCTATAAGACCATTAACAGATAAAGCGGTATTAATTCAGACGGCTACTTACTTAAAAGCAATTGCCGATAAAACGCACAATCATGTTATGGTGTATACCATGGTAGATATGGATACTAATAAAGATGGAAAATTAGATACAAGTGATATAAAAGCATTGTATTTAAGTGATATCAGTGGAGAAAGATTTACTAAGGTTTCTGATGATTTCCAGGAACTGATAGATTGGAATGTTATAGAGTCTAAAAATCGCTTGTATTTTAGAACAATCGAAGACACCAACAAAAATGGTCAGTTTGATAAAAATGACGTTTTACATTATAACTACATTAATCTAGCGGCCAAAGATTGGAAAGTAATCAGCTATAAACCTATTTAAGAGTTTAGACTAAAAGTTCCGTAAAAACAGAAAAGCCATTAAAATTAAATTTTAATGGCTTTTCTGTTTCAGATTAGAGTAAGAATCATTTTAATCTGTGGAAAAGAATTAGATTAAAATATCACTTTCAAGATCTGATTTTTCGATATCAAAATCGTAACCTAGTTTATGAACTAAATCAATCACAAGTTTTTTATACCAGTTCTCAGATTTTGGATGAATGTATATTTTTTCGATAAGATATTTAAGGTCAACATCAACTCTTAATCCGTCGTTGATTTTGATGTCACTTTTAGAAGAATCAGTGATTATGCGTACTTCACGCTCATATTGAAAACTTTTTCTTTTGAATAAAAAAGGGAAGAATAAATCATCAAACGGAATGTATTCTTTTTTGTAGTCAATATAATTTACTTCACCAATATACTGGTCAAAATTATTCTCAGGTTTCAAGGCTTTTTGTAATCTCCCAATGGTCGATTGAAGCGCTAATCCTTCGTTGTTTTGAGTGAAAATTTGCCACATAGCAAACGATTCATATTCGTTGATGTGCCAGCTGCTTATGGCTACTTTTTCGCGATGTGTTTTGTAATAATCTATAAACTCGGGATTGTCTATAGCGAGTTTTTTAATCTCTTCGTAAGTAGGTTCGCTAAACGTGCCCTCGTACTGATCTTCAAATTTATCAGAACGAGACATGAATAGTTTTTTAGACATCAATAAGTCTAGAAACTTGGATAAATCCAAGTATTTCCAGACTATTGTATTTGGGTCTTCGGGAAGAGTTATGTTTGAATTGTGGCGATACATAAGTATTTTCTTAATGTATCTCTAATTTATGAAAAATTATTCAAACGACTGCATGGTAACCAATTTATTATAGGTTCCGTTTAGAGCTATTAATTTTTCGTGAGTACCTTGCTCAACAATTTCACCTTTTTGCATAACAACAATTAGGTCTGCTTTTTGGATAGTAGATAAACGGTGAGCAATAACAATCGAAGTACGGTTTTGCATCATGTTTTCAAGAGCTACTTGTACAAATTTTTCACTTTCGGTATCAAGAGCAGAAGTTGCCTCATCAAGAATCATAATTGGAGGATTCTTTAAGACAGCACGAGCAATCGATAAACGTTGTTTTTGTCCGCCAGAAAGTTTGTTTCCGCTATCACCAATATTAGTATAAATACCAAGAGGTAATTCATTTACAAATTCAAAAGCATTAGCAATTTTTAGTGCTGCAATGATTTCTTCATCAGTAGCGTCTAGTTTTCCTAATGAAATATTAGCTTTTATAGTGTCATTAAATAAGATGCTGTCTTGAGTTACTAATCCCATCAAACCACGAAGAGAATGTAAAGACATATCTTTAATGTTGATATTATCAATTGAGATAGAACCTTCATTTACATCATAAAAACGAGTAAGAAGATTCGCAATAGTACTTTTTCCGCTACCAGATTGCCCAACAAGAGCAACAGTTTGTCCCTTTTTAATATCAAGAGAAAAGTCTTTTAATACATTTTCATTTTCATATTTAAAGTTGATGTTTTTGATAGCTATATTTGAATCAAAAGTTGTTTTTTCGATGGCGTCAATTTTACTTGTGATAGGGTTTTCCTGATCAAGAATTTCCAATACACGTTCAGCAGCAGCATTACCTCTTTTTACACCATAAGAAGCTTTAGAGATGGCTTTTGCAGGAGTAAGGATGTTATAGGCCAATCCCATATAAGCGATGAACGAAGCGCCGTTTAATGTTTTTTCTATTAGTACCATCTGGCCACCGTACCAAAGTAATATAGCGATAACCATAATCCCCATAAACTCACTCGCAGGAGAAGCTAAGTTCTGACGGTTACCAATACTGTTTGATAATTTAAAGAAACGTTGAGTTGAGTTTTGAAAAACTCCATTGAAATAATTTTCAGAATTATATCCTTTTACCACTTTTAATCCGCCTAAAGTTTCCTCGATAGTAGATAAAAAAGTTCCTTGCTCTTGTTGTGCCTTAGTCGATTGTTTCTTTAATTGTTTTCCTATCAATGATATGATATATCCAGAAACAGGGATGAAAATAAAAACAAAAAGAGTTAATTGTGGGCTTATGGCAAGCATTGCAATAATTGTAAATACAATAGTAAGAGGCTCTTTTACAATAAGTTCAAGAATTGCCAGAAACGAAGTTTGAACCTCATTTACATCACCTGCAATACGAGCGATAACATCCCCTTTTCTTTTTTCGGAGAAAAAGGATAGAGGCAATTCAAGGGTTTTTTTATACATGGCATTTCGCATGTCTCTTAAAACACCATTTCTTAAAAAGTTAATAAAAAACATAGCAAGATAATCGCATAGGTTTTTCAATAAAAATATAGAAATAATGATTGATACCATTACCGATAGCGTATAGCCTACACCATAATTATCTGTTGCTTGGGTAATGTAGTAGCTTAGGTAGTTTTCTGCGTAACTTTTCAGTTCCCAAATGCCTTCATAAAGAGGTATTGTGGTATTACGTTTCGTTTGGTCAAATAATACTTGCATCATAGGTATCAACGCCATAAACGAAAGTGTACTGAATAAAGCATACAGAATATTGAATAAAATATTCATGTAAGCATATCTTTTATACGGAAATATAAAAGGAAATATTTTTTTGAAATTGTTCATTTATTTTTGAGTGTTATTTTCTGCTATAGCTATGGCTCTTTCCAGTTTTTCTAGTAATAATTTTTTTTCAGGTAATAGAGTTAAATATTCTGCTACTTTAATGTGTTCATCATTGTCGAGCATCAAATAGTTAATTTGTTCGGGAGATTTCTCACTACAAAGAATTAATCCAATAGGTTTGTTTTCTCCTTCTTTTTGCTCGTTTTTCTCTAGCCAACGAAGATATAACTCCATTTGACCTTTGTAACCAGCTTTGAACTTTCCGAGTTTCAAGTCTATTGCTACTAAACTTCGTAAGCCTCTATGATAAAAAAGCAAGTCGATATAGAAATCTTCATTATCAATTGTTATTCTTTTCTGACGCGCCAAAAAAGCAAATTCACTTCCCATTTCGGTGATAAAATATTGAAGCTGCGCCAAAATAGAACTCTCTAAATCTTTCTCAGAATAGCTGTCGTGTAATCCTAGAAAATCCAAAAAGTAAGGATCTCGAAAAGCTAAATCAGGACTTATTTTTTTATCCGTTTTTAATTGCTCAAGTTCATTGATAATGGTTTGTTCTGGTTTTTTACTGATAGCTGTTCGTTCAAAAAGCATACTGTCTATTCGTTCTTGTAAAGTTCTTACACTCCATCTTTCATGAATAGCCATCTGAATGTAGAATTCTCGTTTTATAGTGTTTTCAATGTAAATTAGAGTTCTGATATGTGACCAACTCAATTGTGCACACACTGTGTGCACAATTGTAATGTCTTGTAATACAGTGTTAAGCTTTATAAAACTATGAAGGTTTCTTTTGTTAAACCCACTTCCGTATCTATTGGAAAGATCTGTGCTTAAATTCAGAATAAGTTTTTTCCCGTAATCGGCTCTGTCGTTGTTTAGAATTTCATCATTTATACTTTTTCCAATATTCCAATACAATAAGGTAAGTTCCTGATTAACGGTTTTGGCAACAACATGACGTGTCTTGTCTATTAAATCGATAATCGAATTTAATAGTTGCGGAGCGTCATTTGTTGCAAGCACATTCATCCTTAAACTAAGTTAATTGCATTGCTGCAATAATATTTTTTATTTTATTATCTAAAATCGCTTCAGTTGCATCAAAATCTTCTACTGAGTCAAGTTGAGCATTTACACTAATATAAAACTTAATTTTCGGCTCAGTTCCACTTGGTCTTGCGCAAATTTTAGAACCATCTTCAGTATAATAAATCAATACATTCGATTTTGGAATACTCATTTCAGAAACTTCATCAGTCAATAAGTTTAACGCAGTCGATGATTGGTAATCCTCTACCATTATTACGCGTTGTCCGTCAATTTCTTTTACCGGATTCTCACGTAAATTAATCATCATCTGATTAATTTCTTGTAATCCCTCTATTCCTTTTTTGGTCAAAGCAACTAGATGTTCTTTATAAAAACCGTGCTCAACATAAAGTTTTAAAAGTTCTTTATAAACAGAGCTTCCACTAGCTTTTGCCTGAGCTGCCATTTCGCAAATTAATAAAGTTGCAGCAACGGCATCTTTATCGCGAACAGCATCACCAACCATAAAACCAAAACTTTCTTCTCCACCACCAATAAATTCAAGCTCAGGAAAATCTTTGATCATTTTGGCAATCCATTTAAAACCTGTCAAGCCTATTTTGCATTCTACATCATAACTTGTCGCAAGTTCCATCATCATAGGAGTTGAAACAATAGTAGAACCTATAAATTGTTTTCCGTTAATTTTGCCCGCTTTTTTCCATTCTTTCAATAAGAAAGAAGTCATTAAAATCATGGTTTGGTTACCATTTAGCAAAATCATTTTTCCTTCGTTGTTACGAACAGCAACTCCAAGACGGTCACAGTCAGGATCAGTACCAACAACAATATCTGAGTTTGTTTTAACTGCTAGAGCAAGAGCCATTGTTAAAGCCTCAGGTTCCTCAGGATTTGGAGATTTTACAGTCGGGAAATCCCCATTAGGCACAGCTTGCTCCGGTACAATATGCACATTAGTATAACCTGCTTGTGATAAAGTAGGAGGGATCGATTTTATCGAAGTTCCGTGTAAAGAAGTAAATACGATTTGTAAATCCTCTTTAGCTTTAGCTGGAGTATTAAAACTTGCATTTTCGATAGACGAATTGATAAAAGCATTATCAATCTCAGTATCTATATATTCAATTAATTTCTCGTTAGGGTGAAATTTAATTTTATCATATTCTAAGCTTTCAATCGTAGCAATGATTTCTGCATCTTGCGGAGGAACAATTTGTCCGCCATCTTCCCAATATACTTTGTAACCATTATATTCTGGTGGGTTGTGTGATGCAGTAAGCACAATACCACATTGGCAACCTAAATGCTTAAGAGCAAAAGACAATTCAGGAGTAGGACGCATATCCGAAAATAAATACACATGTATTCCATTTGCCGAGAAAACATCAGCAACAACTTTTGCAAGTGTATTACTGTTGTGGCGACAATCGTAAGCAATTGCCACTTTTAGAGTTTGGTTCGGGAAAACTTTGTGCATGTAATCCGAAAGACCTTGCGTGTTTTTTCCAAGCGTATATTTGTTAATGCGGTTGCTTCCCACACCCATTACGCCACGCATTCCTCCAGTTCCGAATTCTAAATTTTTATAAAAACTTTCTTCAAGGTCTTTTGGCGATGTTGTCATCATCTCTTTAATCGCCGATTGTGTTTCATTGTCAAATGCTGGCGTCAGCCATTCGTTTACAGCAGTTAAAATGTTAGGTGCTATATTCATTTGTATATTATTTAAATTGTAAGTCAAAAAAATTAATGCGATTTCAAGAGTTAATATTTCGATTTCTCGAAGCAATCTCCTGCTGTTCACTATATCTTTATGTTTTTAAAGAAAAAACATAAAGGATGCCGCTGCCATCAGGGCTAGGTATGTACTAAAAATTAACCTGATTTGCTATTTTATAACGCGCTTCATTGTTTTTAGTTCGTAAAATAATCTCTCCCAAAAATCCTGCTAAAAATAACTGAGTTCCTATTATCATTGATGTTATTGATAAATAAAAATGAGGCCTTTCAGTAATTAATCTACTAGTTTTATGAATAAATAATTTGTCGATTCCTAAGTATAAAGCCAGTAAAAAACCAATTATAAACATAATAGAACCTAATAAACCAAATAAGTGCATAGGTCTTTTTCCGAATCTTGATAAAAACCAAATCGTAATCAAATCCAGGAAACCATTAATAAAACGATCCATACCAAATTTGGTTTCGCCATATTTACGTGCCTGGTGTATTACTACTTTCTCTCCAATTTTATTAAAACCTGCATTTTTTGCCAAAACAGGAATATATCGATGCATCTCGCCTGAAACTTCAATGTTCTTAACAACAGTGTTTTTATATGCTTTTAATCCGCAATTAAAATCATTTAATTCAACACCAGAAGTTTTTCTTGCAGCCCAATTAAATAATTTTGATGGTAAATTTTTTGCTACAACAGAGTCATAACGTTTCTTTTTCCAGCCAGAAACTAAATCAAATTTCTCTTTGGTAATCATTTCGTATAATCCAGGAATCTCATCTGGACTATCTTGTAAGTCGGCATCCATAGTAATAATAACATCACCATTAGCCTTGGCAAAACCAGCGTGTAAAGCCTGTGATTTACCAAAGTTCTTCATGAACCGAATACCTTTTACATTTGGATTTTCTAATGAAAACCCTTCAATGATATTCCAAGAATTATCTGTACTTCCATCATCCACAAAAATGATTTCATATGAGTAATTGTTAGATTGCATCACTTTAATGACCCATGTGTATAGCTCTTTAAGTGATTCCTCTTCGTTAAGAAGCGGTATAAGTATAGATAAATTCATTTATTTTATTCTTGATATGTAGTTTTGCTTTTAAAAAAGGCTGCCAAAATTAATCCTAAAATAGAGTAGCCAACAATACTAAACACTAGAGCTTTTAATAGCTCAGCAGTAGCGTAAGGATTGCTTTCTTTCATTTTTGCCAGAGTTTCATTTATTACCGATGCCGGAGTTCCGAATTTTTGCAATGTTTCGGCCATATATTTTCTAATTAATTCACCCAAAGTCTCTTTTGCGCTAGGATCAATGAAGTTAAATAAGATAATGTTGAAAAAAGTAGAAATTAATATACCTATAAGTATAGCTACAAAATAGGTAGTAAAAGCGTCTTTAAAAGAAAAAATATTGTTTAAATCCTTTTTAGTTTTTACTAATAATGCAATAGTTATAGCTAGGAAAATAACAAATGTTAAGCCTCCAATCCACCCAGAAACAAATAGTTTAAGGTCTATTGAATACATTATTGCAGTAATTAGAGCTAAAACAATTCCAATTATTACGCCGTAAGTAATTCCGTTCTTTTTTATAACTTCATTAATCATAATTTATATGTTTTAAAATTAATCCACAAATATAGCAATTCCCAATATATTCGTGGATAAAAAATGCTTTTCGATTTTATATAAAAAAACAGAGAGTAAATGTTTGTTTATTAAAAAATAAATGTAAATTTGCAAACTGAAATAATTAAAAGTTTTAAAACAAAAAGAGTAGTTGTATTTACACCTTTTTCTAACCACGAAGAAGCTTCAAAATTAAAACGCTCCAAACAATAAATAAAAAGTAAAGATGAAAAAAGGAATTCACCCAGAAAATTACAGATTAGTTGCATTCAAAGACATGTCAAATGAAGATGTGTTTATCACTAAATCTACTGCAGATACAAAAGAAACAATAACAGTTGATGGAGTTGAATATCCAGTTGTGAAAATGGAGATCTCTAGAACATCTCACCCTTTTTACACAGGTAAATCTAAACTTATTGATACTGCAGGACGTATTGATAAATTCAAAACTAAATACGCTAAACACGCTAAATAATTTTAGTTTGTTTTTAAATAAATCAAAGCCTTCCTTTTTGGAAGGCTTTTTTTGTATGATTATTTTACCTTAATGCTTGACTAAGAAGTCTTATCGTTATAATTGTAAGAAATAAAATATTTGTAACTTTGGTCTCGATAACCAAATCAGGATTTTAATATATTGCCAAATTAAATTAATTTATGAATTACATTCTATTTGACGGGCCCGTCCGGAATGCCTTATTGCCTTTTACATTTACCCGACCTGTTGCCGATATCTTAATCGGAATTATGACCATACGTCAAAAATGGGAAATGCATTTAGGTTCAACTACAACTACAATAACCGAAGAATATTTATCGGTAAAATATCCAATGGTCGAGTTGGAGGAAAACGTGATGATTAATGCTTCATTTTTACCTAATAATGATTTAGCAGAACTTGTTTCGGATTTAAAAACGAACCAGGCTATCTTTAAAGGAGAAGAAGTTATTGCTTTTTATACAAATGAAAATCAGGAAGAAGTCGATTTTGACTCTTATGAAATCATACAGTATACAGGTGATTGTATAACAGTAGAGAATACTTGGGATATTTTTTCTAAAAATGCTGCAGCAATTCGTGAAGATTTTGACTTTTTGACCGAAGACAGAAAATCACAGCCAATACCAAAAAGCGTAAATACGATTAATCCCGACGATATATTTATAGAAGAAGGAGCAAAATTAGAGTTTGTTACTTTAAATGCTTCTACAGGACCTATATATATAGGTAAGAATGCCGAGATTATGGAAGGTTCTGTAATTCGTGGGCCTTTTGCTTTATGCGAAAATGCACAAGTAAAAATGAATGCCAAAGTTTATGGAGCTACAACAGTAGGTGTAGGATCTAGAATAGGTGGTGAGGTTAAGAATTCAGTTCTTTTTGCAAACTCAAACAAAGGACATGACGGATTTTTAGGCGATTCAGTTTTAGGCGAATGGTGTAATATTGGTGCAGATACTAATAATTCGAATCTAAAAAATAATTACGAAGAAGTAAAGTTATGGAGTTATGAAACTGAAGGATTTGCTAAAACCGGACTTCAGTTTTGTGGTTTAATGATGGGAGATCATAGTAAATGCGGAATCAACACCATGTTTAATACAGGAACTGTAGTGGGAGTAAGTGCTAATATTTTTGGTTCGGGTTTTCCTCGCAACTTTGTACCAAGTTTTTCTTGGGGTGGAGCAGCAGGTTTTACTACCTATGTAACTAAGAAAGCTTTTGAAACTGCAAGATTAGTTATGGGACGAAGAAATATTGATTTTGATGAAACTGAAGCTGCAATTTTGGAGCACATTTTTGAAGAAACAAAAAAATGGCGTAAAGACTAAAAACAAAAAACCTCGATTTCCAGAAATCGAGGTTTTTTGTTTTTAGATAAAACTTAATTGGCAATCTTGATAAATTCCCCTTTCGGATTAAATTTTAATTCTAAACCACTGCTCAGTTTCGCTTCGTAGCCTAAAGTTTCTTTCTCTATTTTTGTTATTTTGTCTTTAGCAAAATTAGTTTTTACGTAAGTAGTAATCTTTGTAGGAACAATAGCTGTGGGAATAGCTGTGTTTTTTCCATCAACTTCTTTCCAGTTTCCTTTTCCATCAAATTCAATTTGAAGATTATTTGCAAATTGAACTTTGTACTCTTTAGATAAGATTTCTTTATCTTCAAGAATATAAGTTGGTTCTTGTCCAGCGAAGTGAGTTTTCAAAAAAGTTTGTGCATTTGCCGGTAATGCAGCTTTTTTAATTACCGTTTTTTGAGCATTTGCAGAAAGTCCAAATATTAATCCTGCAATTAGGCAAGCTGCCAAGTTTAATTTCGTTCTCATAATTTTCTGATTTTTAAATTCTTATACAAGATATAACTAAAATTTTAAAAGATGTAGGAATAATTGTAAAACTTAAAAAAAACGAAGATGTCGGAGATTTAATTGTATTGTCTAATACTCTAATTAATCTATCTTTGCGCTTTTAAAAAAATACTTGCTAAGAAGTCAAAAATCTAAGCAGTCTAAAAATCTAAAAGTCAAAATGATTACAGTTAATGATATCTCAGTTCAGTTTGGTGGAACTACACTTTTTAGCGATGTTTCTTTTGCTATAAATGAAAATGATAAAATTGCCCTTATGGGTAAAAATGGTGCGGGAAAATCGACACTTTTAAAAATAATAGCAGGACAAAGCAAGCCCTCTACTGGGAGTATCTCGGCTCCAAAAGATGCTGTTGTGGCTTATTTGCCTCAGCATTTATTGACCAAAGATGGATCAACTGTAATGGAAGAAGCTTCAAAAGCTTTTGGCGAGATTTTTCAAATGAAAGCTGAAATTGATGAAATCAATGAGCAATTAACCGTTCGTACTGATTACGAAAGTGATGCTTACATGAAATTAATCGAAAGAGTTTCCGACTTAAGCGAAAAATTTTATGCTATCGAAGAGGTAAATTATGAGGCTGAAGTTGAGAAAATTTTAGTTGGGTTAGGTTTCGAACGTGAAGATTTTACACGTCAGACTTCAGAGTTTTCTGGAGGATGGAGAATGCGAATAGAGTTAGCTAAAATTCTTTTGCGTAAGCCAGACTTAATTTTGCTAGATGAGCCTACCAACCACATGGATATTGAGAGTATTCAATGGTTAGAAGAGTTTTTGATAAATTCAGCAAAAGCAGTTGTGGTAATTTCACACGATAGAGCGTTTGTAGATAATATTACCAATCGTACTATTGAGGTTACAATGGGAAGAATCTATGATTATAAAGCAAAGTATTCTCATTATTTAGAGTTAAGAAAAGATCGTCGTATACACCAACAAAAAGCTTACGATGAGCAACAAAGAATGATTGCTGATAACAGAGCATTTATTGATCGTTTTAAAGGAACATTTTCTAAAACAGATGCGGTTCAATCTCGTGTTAAGATGTTAGAGAAATTAGTAATCGTACAAGTTGATGAAGTTGATAATTCGGCATTAAAATTAAAATTCCCAGCAGCAGCACGATCAGGACAATATCCTGTTGTGGTTAAAGATTTATCAAAATCTTATGGTGATCACGTGGTTTTTAAAGATGCAAATATTGTTATCGAAAGAGGACAAAAAGTAGCTTTCGTAGGTAAAAATGGTGAAGGAAAATCGACTATGATTAAAGCCATCATGAAAGAAATTGGTATTGATGAAGGAAGTGTTGATATTGGGCATAATTCACAAATTGGATATTTTGCACAAAACCAAGCTTCTTTATTAGATGAAAATGCAACAATTTTTGAAACTATCGATGCTATTGCAGTTGGAGATGTTCGTACACAAATTAAGAATATTCTTGGAGCTTTTATGTTTCAGGGAGATGATATTACTAAGAAAGTAAAAGTGCTTTCAGGAGGAGAGAAAACACGTTTGGCAATGATAAAATTATTGTTGGAACCAGTTAACTTATTAATTCTGGATGAGCCTTCGAATCACTTAGATATGAAAACCAAAGATATTATTAAAGATGCATTACGTGATTTTGATGGAACTTTAATCTTAGTATCTCACGATCGTGATTTCCTTGACGGATTAGCGACTAAGGTTTTTGAATTTGGAAACAAGCGTGTTAAAGAGCATTTTGAAGATGTTGCTGGATTCCTGGCACATAAAAAGATGGATTCTATGAGAGAAATCGAAAAATAATCTAGTTATAACATAATAATAAAAAGAGCGCAAGTTAATTCTAGCGCTTTTTTTGTTTAATATTTTTAAGAAAATAATTGTTAAATAAATATAAGTACATGATATAAGTCAGATTAAAGACTACTTAGATTAGATAATTTTGTTGTAAGAAAAAAGCTGTTTTATGGCTTTGGATTTATTAAAGAAAAATATATCTAAATTTTTATTCATGGATTTTTTAAATAATTTTTTTTCAAAAAAGGTTGTGTTTCTAATCTTTTTATTGCCTTTTTTCTCGAATGGACAAATTGCAGAACCTGGTTCTCAAAATGAAGTTAAGTACCCACAATTTAAATTTCAAGGACTTTTTCAGGGGCGTTATTTAAGTGATTTAACTCAAGGTATAGACGCGACAACTGGTTTACAACATGCAGATGGTAATGCAGTAGAAAACACATTCGACATTAAAAGGATGCGTTTAGGGTTAACCACTAAATTGGGAGAAGTGTTTGATATTGTTGTTCTGGCTAATTTTGCAGACTTTAAATCGGATCCCAAAGGAAAAGTTTTAGAGAATGCTTTTGCAAGGTATATCTTTAATAAGGAAATAGGTTTTATTTTGGGGCAGTTTAGGCCAGCTTTCGGAATCGAGGAATTAAATCCTGCCGATATTCTAAAATCATTTGATTATTCTAACCAATATACCGAATTTGGAAACAATGGTTGGACAAGTTTTCAAATCGGAGCTTCTGTATTTGGAGGATTTGATTTGGGTACAATCCCTATTAGTTATACTTTTTCTGCTGTAAATGGTAATGGGAGAGATCAAGTATCGGATAAAGATGATGGCAAGCAATATTCTTCTCGTCTTGCCTTAGAATTAAATAAAGAGCATAATATCAATTTTGGAATTAATGGAGGTATTGGAGAAGTTTTTAATACCAAAGTCTTTGCTGTAGGATTAGATTTTACGATTGATTTTAAACTAACGGATAAATTAAAACTAGAAACTCAGCTTGAAGCTAAACAAGGAACAAATCATTACTTGTATTATTCGCTAGCGGAAGATTCGAGAACAGGAAATATTAATGATTATGAAATGCGAGGAGGATATTTTTTACCAAATTTGAGATATGAAATTCAATATCAAAAATTAACGGCTATAGAATTTTCTTGTCGATATGAGTATTTTGACAGAAGTTTTAAAATTAATTCAAACGCAAGACAAACTTATACACCAATGGCAGGTTTGGAATTTGGGAAAGGATATATAGGACGTATAGAAATGGGAATTCAGTTTGATAATTATAAACGCAATGTGCCTAATACTACGACATATGATAATAACTTGTTTATCATACAGTTTCAAGGGCGATTTTTTTAATGAATAATTGCAATGTTGTAATCTTAATAGGATATGAGTCGGAACTTAAAACGGCATAAGAATTAATTCTTATGCCGTTTTTTATAGAATAAATAAAAGAGTTTAAGCTTCTTTTAAAACATTTTTCTTTTTAAAGTATAAAGCAATATAGGCGGCAATAGAACATACTACACCTATAATTATCATGTTCCAGATAGGTCTTGTAGTTTGAGAAAAAGTTCCATCCTCAATAATTAATATTCTAAAAGCTTTCAAGAAATGTGTTAACGGAATTACATTGGCTATTGCCTGAACGGCTTGTGGCATTTGGCTTAAAGGCCAAGTAAAACCGCTTAGGATAAAACTGGGTGTTGCAATTACCATTAAAATCTCAGTAGCTTTTAATTGATTCGGAACTAAAATACTCACGAGAATCCCAATAAAGGAAACGGAGAGTACAAATATTCCTGCTATAAATGTGAGAGGAAGCAGGTTGTCGTAAAAAGGTAATCTGAACCATAATGTAAAAAGCCAATATATAAACCAAATACCAAAACTCATTAGCATATAAGGAATGATTTTTACAGCTAGTAAATTTAAAATTGAAGGACATCTTTTTACAAGATCTTTAAATGTTCCATTTTCAAATTCGGAAGCAAAAGAAAGTGCCAATCCTAATAATAAAACTTGTTGTAGAACTGTTGCCAAAACTCCTGGCCAAAGAAAATACATATAGTTGGTGCTTCGATTATATTTTTTTATAAAAGTAGTTTTGAACGGTTCGTATTGCGACATCAGTAAATTTTCGGGAACACCTTGTTTTCTTAAAGTTTCAATTTGAATACCGGCTTTTAATGTTCCAAGGCAAATTTGTATGGCCGTCGATGCATAATTGGCGGTTAGAACATTAGATGTATTTACTATAGTAGTAATTTCAGGATACTTTTTTGTGAGAGTCATTTTCTCGAAATCTTTCGGAATAATAACAACACAAGTTGCGCCTTTTTCGATAGCAATCTTGGAAAGATTATTTTGGTCGTATAGAACGGAAGCTATAGATAAAACCTCATTATCCTGAAACATCTGAATTGCTTTTGAGCTTAATTCCGTTCTGTCCTGATCAACAACAAGTATGGGTAGATCGGTTACTTTACCTTTGCCGTAAACATAACCCAGCAAGACTCCATAAAGTATTGGCGCACCAATAAAGAGCAATCGAAGCACTTTATTGCTCCAAAATAATCGGAATTCCCGTTTAAGCAATGAAAAGAAATTTTGCATAGTTAAAGAGATAAAGTAACAGTTGTTTTTGTAATTAAATCTTTTGTTTCATCGTGGTTGGAAGGCGTTATTTTTATTTCGAATAAACTTTCCTGCATTTCATAATCTGGGTATGCAGTTGCTATGTTTCCGTATGCTCCCAGTTGTTTTATAGTACTGATGCTTCCTTTTATATCTGTTTTTTTATAAGGAACATGTACAGTTACTTCTTGTCCTTTTTTGAGTTTTCCTAATTGATTTTCGGGTATTGTAAAACGAAAGTAAGTACTGTTGGCAACATAGCCATTAAATAAAGTGTAGCCAGGTAAAGCCAGTTCGCCAATAGTTAAAGTAATGGTTTCGATACTCATATTTTGCGGTGCAATTATATAACGTTCTTGGTCGGCAGTTTCTACTTCTTGCAATGCACCAAGCGCTCTGTCTTGTTGTCCTAAAGCCATTGTTTGTTGTTCTATACGGGCTCCTTTTTTTGCGTCGTCTAGTTCGGCAATAACAGCATTGTATTGCGCTTGTGCACCTTGATATTTAGCAAAAGTTTCGTCATAAGTTTGTTGTGATATTAAGGAATCTTTGAGCATATTTGTTAATCGTTTAATCGATTTTTGCGCAAACTCATATTGTTCCTTTAATCCCATTTTTTTAGCTTCAAGCTGCTTAATCTGATTTTCAGTTGCGCCTTTTACAGCCATTTTATATTGCGCTTTCGCGGATATAACAACTCCTTCAGCTTGATTTTTTTTAGCATCTACTTCTGGAATATCAAGTATAGCCAGCGTATCTCCTTTTTGGACAATATCTCCTTCTTTGACATAGATTTTTAAAATCTTACCAGGGATTTTGCTTACAACTGCAATTTGTTCTTTTTCTATTTTCCCTTGAATTAAATCTTCTTTTTTTGCTTTTTCGCAGCTTGTAAAAATGAAGATTAAATTGACTATTATAATTGCTTTTTTCATAGAATAGAACTTTTATTTAGATAATTTTTTTGATAAATCGCCAGTGGCAATTATTGTTTCAATAGCCGATAATCGTTGCTCGATTAAAGTGGTAGTTTTATTTACAGATGCTTTATAAGAATCGTTTTCGGCTTCAAGTCGTTCCGATATATTGATAAGACCTTCCTTGTATTGTTTTATAGCTAGATTTAAATTATTACCTGCTACTTTTTCTTGTTGTTGGGTAATATCGATTTTTTGTGTTAGAACGCTGTAATCAACAAAGTTTTTTTCGAGGAGTAATTCTAGTTTTTCTTTAGTATCATCAATTTGATTTTGCATCTGCTCGATGTTTATTTTGGCCTCGTGTACTTTGTGTTTTCTTTCAAAACCCGAAAAAACTTCCCATTTCATTGCGGCTCCCACAACCCAGTTGTTACTTATGGTGGCTTCGTTTAGCCCTAGATACAATGCTTGATTTATTCCGGTAACTATTGGGGTTGTTGCATTGGCATTAAATAAACTGGAGTAAGAAACTCCTCCAAATGCTCCCAAAGTTGGTAAATAAGTGCCTTTTTCTTTTTTTAATAAATACTCGTAAGCAGTTTTAAATGATTCCAAGGCTTTAATTTCTTGTTTGTTTTGAGTGCTTAATTTTTCATCGGTAATTAAATAAGGAACTAAATTGTATTGAACATTGTCTATTTCGCTAATAGAATAGCCAGTTAAATATTGAATTTTTTTATAAATTAATCTTCGTTTTCCATCCAGCTCAATTTTTTTTGATGCCAATTCTAGTGAAGCTAATTTAATTTTATCTCTGTCGTATGGAATTGCCAAACCTTGTTCTATTGCTTTTGTAACACGTTTAGTTTCGGTATCTAATCGTTTTTCGCTCTCTTTTATCAGTTTGTCTATTTCCTTTAATAGTTCTAATTGATCAAAGGTGTTAATGACATCTTTTATGATACCGTCTTTCTCGGATTCTTTTAAGAATACTGTTCCTTTAGATTTTTCCTGTATGGCTTTTGCACCATTAGGAATTTGCATACCACTAAACAATACGGTTTTTGCCATCACGCTCCCATTAAAAATGTTTCCGTAATTTTTAAAAGCCGTTTTACCATCAAAAAGCGGATAGTTCACAATAGGTACAGTAGCTGTAGGGAGATCTACGGTTAGTTTGTTGTCAAAATAAGTATATAAAGCACTTGCTTCGACTGTAGGGATGTATTTATTCCAGACTCCTTTTTCCTGAAGATTCAATTTTTCAATATCTAAATTTTTATTTTTTAAAGAGGTGCTTTTTTCTATGGCTTTATAAATAGCATCTTCAAGAGTTGGTGAAACTTCTATCTGGGCATATCCATAAGTTAGGGAAAGGAAAAAAAAGAAAATAGGTAAATGTTTTCTCATCATAATTTTGTTTCTATAATTATATGATAAATTGTAAACGGATTTTTGTAAGGTATTACAAGTAGAATAAGCGTATGCGAAATACGGTTATTTACAAAGTTAAGGATATAAGTCTTACATTTTATGTTTTATCTATAGTAAAATAGGGAGCTTAATTAAAAACTTTTCCGTAAGTTTTATTGAAAATAGAAAGTTGTAGGATGTTGTTAAACTTTGTTTGTTTTTTTATACCTTAGTAAGCGTATTTATAAATTAACTAATTATTAACATGAAAAAAAGTATATTATATCTAGCTATTGTGTTGACTAGTTTTTTTAGTCTTCCTATATTATCTCAAACAGATAATGAGCCTGTTGCTTTAGGTTTACCAGGAGATAACCTTAATTTATATGCAGTATTAGATATTTTTCAAAAGTCTAAAACTTTAGAAGATTTTGAAAAAGTATTGAATGATCCGGATAGTAAGGTTAATAATTTAGATTTAAATAATGATGGAGAAATCGACTACCTCGAGGTAGAAGGACATAAAGAAGGGAATACCCATGTTATTGTGCTTCAGGTTGCGGTAAGTAGCAAAGAAACACAAGATATTGCTGTTATTGAGGTTGATAAAGATAAGAAAGGAAATATACATGTTCAGGCTATTGGAGACGAAGATTTATATGGTAAAAACTATATAGTTGAGCCTGCAGATACAGCTTCGGGAACACCTAACCCTGGTTATAAAGGAGAACCTACGGTAATTGTAAATAATAACACAACCAATAATTACAATACTACAACTAGCCCAAGTTATGTAAGTACAAGTGTAAGTGCATGGCCAGTAATTTTGTTTTTGTTTTCTCCTATATATGTAGCGTATAGATCTCCTTGGCATTGGGGGTATTATCCTCCGTACTGGCGTCCTTGGCGTCCAGTTTATTATCATGATTATTGGGGATATCACGGACATTATTACAGAAATCCTTATTATCGCAGAACAGCCGTTATAAGAAATCCTAGATACTATAATAATTATGTTTCTAGAAGAAACACATCTGTAGTTGTTAGAGACAACCGAGTTAACGGACGATATAATACGACCTATAACGGTAGAGATTATAAAAGACCTGCGCCAGTTACATCTACCAGACCAACTAGACCAGGCGGGACAACTAGACCTGGTACAAGGCCTACTAATCCTACGACTAGACCAGGAGGAACAACGAGGCCGGTAACACGACCTACAAATCCATCGACTAGACCGGGAACAGGTACAACAAGACCAGTCACACGTCCTGTAACGCCTACAAACCCAACTACAAGACCAGTTGTTAGGCCAACTAATCCAGGAACTACTCGACCAACAACCCGTCCTGTAACTCCAACGACTAGACCAACAACGCGTCCTGTAACAAGACCAACGACGACACCAAGACCAGCGACAACGAGACCAGCAAATAATGGTACAAATCGAAGATAGATTTTAAAAAAAAACGAGACTGAGTTTTAAACTCAGATAATACGTACACGCCTAATTTTATATTTAAGAAGCTTATGGGGAAATCTATGCTAGCTAGAGTTGTTTTTATATTTCTGATAATGCCATTTTTTTTGATAGCTCAATCTGTGAAGGATACAGTGAAGGTTGAGCTGAAAGAAAAGGAGAAAGAAAAAGAAGTGGTATACCCAAAATTTAAATTTAAAGGGCTTTTGCAAGTACGTTTTCTGGGGTCGATTACAGATAATGTTGATGTTTTAGGAGTTCAGCATACTACCGGAGAAGTAACAAGGAGTTCTTTTGATATAAAAAGAATGCGTGTAAGTGTTGCAGCAAATTTAAGTGAGCATACCGAAGTTGTTGTATTGGTGAATTTAGCCGATTTTAAATCGGATCCCCAGAACAAAGTGTTAGAGAATGCTTACGCAAAATATACTTTTAATAAATACATTGCTTTTACAGGTGGTCAGTTTCGACCAGGTTTTGGTATAGAAGAAAGTGTTCCTGTAGATATCATAAAGTCATTTGATTTCTCGAATCAATATTATGAGTTTGGAAAGAATGGATGGACAAGTTTTCAGATTGGAGCTTCGATGACAGGATCTGCAGATCTGGGGAATATTCCTGTAAATTATGCTGTTTCGGTTTTAAATGGTAATGGGAGAAACCAAAATATGGATAAAGACAGTGGGAAGCAATATTCTACCCGTGTTGTTTTTGGATTATCGAAAAAACACCATCTTAATTTGGGACTTAACGGAGGAACCGGAAAGGTTTATACCAGTGATGTATTTGCTTTAGGAGCAGATATTGCTGCCGACTTTAAATTAACAGATAAACTTTCTCTGGATACTCAATTCGAAATCAAGCAAGGAACCAATCATAATTTATATTATTCACTTCCTGTGGATACCCGTACTGCCAATGTGAATGATTACCAAATGCGAGGTTTTTATTTTTTGCCTAATTTTAGATATGTAATCAATTATAAGAAACTTACATCTCTGGAATTTTCTGCCAGATATGAATATTTTGATTCGAGTTTTAAAGTAGATTCAAACGTAAGGCAAACGCTTACGCCGATGTTAAGTTTAGAATTTGGAAAAGCATATACAGGACGAATCGAAATGGGAGTTGAAATTGATAGGTACACCAAGAATATTCCTAATACAAGCTATTATGATAAAGAACTATTTATTATACAATTTCAATGCAGGCTTTAGTTTAAATTAATCTCTATTTTTTATGAAAGAAGTAAAAATTCCTCAAACATTAATTACGCTTGCAGTAGGTATTGTTCTTTGGATTATTCCAGCTCCCGAAGGAGTGAAACAAGAAGCGTGGCATTTATTTGCCATTTTTGTAGCTACCATTCTTGGGATTATTTTAAAGGCTGCTCCAATGGGTACAATGTGTATGATTGCAATTGCAGTAACCGCATTTTCACAAGTTTTAGCTCCGGGTGAAGCAGGAAAATCAATTACGCTTGCATTAAGAGGTTTTGGGGATAAAGTAATATGGCTTATCGGAATATCCTTTTTTATAGCACGTGGATTTATTAAAACAGGATTAGGAAATAGAATTGCTTTTATATTCATAAGGATATTCGGGAAAAGTTCGTTAGGATTAGCCTATGGATTAGGACTTGCTGATTTATGTCTTGCTCCTGCAGTTCCTAGTAATACGGCAAGAGGTGGAGGTATTATTTATCCTATTATGAAATCGATGGCAATAAGTTTTGGCTCTGAGCCAGATAAACCTGAAACACATAGAAAATTAGGTTCTTTTTTAACTTTAAATAGTTATAATATGAATCTTATTTCGTCCTCGATGTTTTTAACAGGAACGGCAAGTA
Source organism: Flavobacterium sp. AJR (assembly GCF_002156885.1). Taxonomy (NCBI): domain Bacteria; kingdom Pseudomonadati; phylum Bacteroidota; class Flavobacteriia; order Flavobacteriales; family Flavobacteriaceae; genus Flavobacterium; species Flavobacterium sp. AJR. Next base: position 49,838 of record NZ_NCWQ01000039.1, read on the forward strand.
ACCCGATGTGCCAGAAGTTTGCTCTAAATTTAGGAATTAAAATTACCTGGATGTCTTGGGCTCTTGCTGCAATTGTACCAGGATTAGTTGCTTTTTTTGTAATTCCTTTTGTTTTATATAAAATTTATCCGCCTGAATTAAAATCGACAAAAGACGCTCCGGGAATTGCTAAGCAAAAGCTAAAAGAAATGGGGCCAATCTCTAGAAATGAATGGTTGATGTTGTTAACATTTTTTATTTTATTGTTTCTTTGGATGACAGGTGACTTATTTTCTATCGATGCTACTACAACGGCTTTTATAGGATTGGTGATTTTATTGTTAACTTCAGTATTAACATGGGAAGATGTAAAATCCGAAAAAGGAGCTTGGGATACTATTGTTTGGTTTTCGGTTTTGGTAATGATGGCGAGTTCGCTCAATGAATTAGGATTTATTGGTTGGTTTAGCGATTTAGTTAAGCAACAAATAGGAGGATTGAGCTGGCAAATGGCTTTTCCTATAATAATTTTGGTATACTTTTTTAGTCACTATCTTTTTGCAAGTGCAACAGCTCACGTTGCAGCAATGTATGCTGCGTTATTAGGAGTAGGAGTTTCTCTTGGTATTCCGGGATTGTTATTAGCGTTTATGCTTGGATTTGTAGGTTCGCTTTATGGAACATTAACGCATTACGGTCATGGACCAGCTCCTGTGTTTTTTGGTAGTGGTTATGTTGATTTAAAGAGCTGGTGGGTAAAAGGTCTTGTAACAGGTCTTGTCCTATTACTCATATATATGGTGATAGGAGGATTGTGGATGAATGTAATAGGGTACTATTAAATTCGGATACCAGGAGGAAGTAGTTCTTTATAAGTTGGGTTTTTCTTAAAGAAAACTACAATTTTAGGGTGAATAGGGACTACTTTTAATTTTCGTTCAATCGAAATTTCCATGATGCTTCTAAGCATGCTATAAAGAAATTCTTGATCTTCGAATGAATCTGGAGTGTTGATTTTTGTTAGAAATATCTTTTTTTCTTGAAAAGAGTATTCGATTGTAACTAATCCTGTAGGGGTTGAGGTTTCAAATTGTCTTGCAAAGGCATTGTCTTTGATCTCCATTAATGAAATGGGTTCCATATTATTTGTTTTTTATGTGGTATTTAAAAAAAAATAGAAGAAATGAACCATATTAAGAGGTTCAGAAAACTTCTTGTAATATATTATCAGAAACAAATTATTTCTATAACAAAGGTAATCATTTGATATTCAATATCAAATGATTTTGTGAGTGAGATATACTTTACGTTTTTAAAAATGTTGTTAGCACTCGTATTTGCTGTGTTTTTTAATAATAATATTATCTAAAAAATAGAGTAGAGTCGTTAAAAAGCGATAATTTTATGTCGATAATGATATTTAGTTTGTTGTTAATGCCTGAAATACAATTATGAATAAAATTCCTGTTTACTTTATGCCGGGTCTTGCGGCAAGTACTACTATTTTTGAACGAATCGCATTGCCCGAAGATACTTTTGAGATGCATTTATTAGAATGGGAAATTCCGCTTGAGCATGAGTCTTTGCAGGATTATGCTAAAAGGATAGCGCAAAACATAAAACATTCGAATCCTGTTTTAGTAGGTGTTTCTTTTGGAGGAATCCTGGTTCAGGAAATGGCAAAGCATATTGAGGCTAGAAAAGTAATTATTATTTCGAGTGTAAAGTGTAATGCGGAATTTCCTCGAAGAATGAAAATTGCCAAAACTACCAAAGCATATAAGCTGATACCAATGCGACTGATATTAAATGTAGAGAATTTGGCTAAGTTTTCTTTTGGAGAAAAGATAAACAAGAGGTTAAAGCTATATGAGAAATTCTTATCTGTGCGTGATATTCGTTATTTAGATTGGGCTATCGAGCAGGTAATTCTTTGGGACAGAACTAAAATCGACGAAAGTGTAATTCATATTCATGGTGATGAAGATGAGGTTTTCCCGATAAAATATATTGCCAACTGCAAAGTGGTAAAAGGCGGAACGCATATTATGATTTTGAATAAATTTAAATGGTTGAATGAAAATTTACCTTCGATAATTTTGGAAGATTAGAAATCTTAAAATTCCAATTTTTTGAAATTGCTTCGCCTGTTTGCTTACGCTTGGGTCCAAATTCCAACTATTTTGCGGTTCGATATCTTTGTCAAAGTTTTAAGCCAAGGCTGTAAGGAACTTTAGTAAAAAATATTATTTTTATTTTCGTATATCTTTAAACATATCATGAAATGCAAATCAGAACAGATGTGAGAGAAATATTAAGTTATATCTCAGATGATCAACTTGATTTTTTTGCTCGAGAAACTAT